>NZ_JACJVM010000183.1:0-866 GCF_014212065.1 Aequorivita sp. 609
ATATTAACCCAAATTCAGAAAATGCCTTCAAAGTCAGAATAAGCCTAAAATCTGCCATGGGAGATGATGCTTACACCTGGAATACAAATGAAATGTATCTCTTTAAGTCCACTATGGGTTTTGCCATGCGCCAGTACTACTTGGATGTAAAGGGAATAGAAATGAATTTCATGCCAGAGAACATCCACACGTACAATGAAACTGCCAGAATCTCCTTTTATTTTGTTGTGATGGATCCAACCAAACCAGACACAGTTATTCCTAAGGCCGATGTAGAGGCGGCTATCTGGCTGTCGAGAGAACGTATCAATGGCGCATTTCTACTCAATGATGAAACACTGGAATTTGTTGGGCTGCAGGCAACATTAGCTCCACCCAAAGAGGAAAAAATCACAGTTTGGCTGGTGGTGTTTGGAGTGGTAATGGGTGTAACTGTGTTAGGGGGGATCTACCTCATTACCACAGGGATATTAAACAGGAAGAAGAAAGCTAAGAAAGCTGAGGAGACTGTGAACCCATATGAGAATTCAGATGAAGGAGAAGTGAACAAAGCCTTTGAACAAGACATTGAACAAACTGGACTGTAAAGAAAAAGCTGTTTTCAAAAACATCTTTACTCTAACATCAGAATAAAGAGTGATGAAAAAAGCTTCCACACCATTGCATGCATTTGGAGACTTTTATTTTGTAATACAAAGAATGGATCTCTTTGTTGCTGGTGTGTTCACAAATGTTTATTTGAATGCCTGATGTTAAAGTGTAAAAAGATACATGAACACATGATAATATGACAAATGATAAATTAACTGTAACCAACAAGATGACTTAACTTGCTAGTAGTTTATACAGACAGATGTAAATAGAGA
>NZ_JACJVM010000184.1:0-866 GCF_014212065.1 Aequorivita sp. 609
CTAGCCATTTACCATACTCAGTCAACTCCTTGGTCGGCATGCCAAATGACAACAGAAATACTGCCGTCAGAAATAATATGATATATGGTGTAAGTCTTGTCATTTCAAATTAGCCACAACGGTTTCGTGTATGAAAAGTGCGTGTTTGTGTCAGAGGATTTTCGGAACGAAAATCGGAAGAAAGCAAACACGCACTTTCCTTTGGTTAAGCACTAAAATAAGCATTTTTTATACACAGTGTTGTAAACAGTTATTATTCTACCTTCGAATATTCGACATAGAAATTTGATAACATACTTCCATCATTACAAGTAAAACTTGGATCAGTGTTATTTTGACCTAGTTTTAGTGTGTTGTTAGTTAATTCAAAAAAAGTCATCTGTTGAAATGTACCAAGAACTAAAATATCCATGCTAAATTCACCGTCATTAATTTCCCAATCTCCATTACCTTCAAAATTAATAATACAATTAGTTCCATCTTCAATGTAAGCAGTTTCAGAAAAAGTCCCGTTTTCGTTGAAGATTAATCTGCTTGTTTGTTGACATGTAGTAAAATTAAGGACATTCTGATTTCCTGATGAACAATTGCTAACATCTTTTATTGGTTTCCAAATTCCAACTATTGATACTGAATCCGGGTTAGAATTGTCATCGCTTGAACAAGATGAGAAGATTATAAGTCCGATTAAAATTCCGCAAAGTAATTTCATTTTTTCCATTCTTAATGTTTGGTTTTAATTGTTTACAACGTTTCGTATATGATAAGTAGGCGATCACTAAGCCCTAAATTTTTGTCTAATCCTAAAGTTTGATACAAGCCAAAAATATTTCAATTAGTACTTTATCGCCTATTTTTCATATACA
>NZ_JACJVM010000185.1:0-960 GCF_014212065.1 Aequorivita sp. 609
ATTTATGACACCTCCTCCTTGACAAGACGGTCTTTCTTGAGGGGTCCCATGAAGCTTTTCTTCTCCTCGATGGTCTGGAAACGTCCATGACCGAACTTGGAGGTGGTGTCGATGAATTTGAGCTCGATCTTCTCCTGAGCACGGCGGCTGGTCTGGACCAGAAGAGACTTGCGCAGGGTCAAAACCCTCTTCTTGGTTCCGACCACACAGCCTTTCACCATGAGGAAGTCATTAGTCACCTCACCATAATGCACAAAGCCACCCAGGGGGTTGATGCTCTTGTTAGACAGATCATAATCAGTAGAGGCGTTGCTCTTAACTACTTTTCCATCCTTAGTGTGATAGCCCACACCAATCTTGTAGACCTTCTTGTTGATCTCAGTGCGGTGGTGGTAGCCCTTCTGACCGGCACGAGCCACGGAGAAAGCCACACGGGCAGGATGCCAGGCTCCAATACAGGCTACCTTACGCAGACCACGATGGGTCTTGCGGGGGAGCTTCTTTGTGTGCCAACGGCTTGTCACACCCTTGACTCCATGACCCTTGGTAACGCCGATAACGTCAATCATCTCATCCTGAGAAAAGACATTAGAGATGGGAACTGACTGCTCAAGCTTCTCTCTGGCCCAGTCAACTTTATCAGCGATGGAGCCTCCATTTAGTTGAATCTCCATCAAGTGAGCCTTCTTCTGTCTGAGGGGCAACAGACGCATCTGTGTGTGGGCAATGATGCGAATGATCTGGCAGTACTTCTTCATGGAGGCAAAGTCTTTCTCCAGCTGTTTCTTGCCATCCTCATCTTGCCACCTCTTGCAGTACTTGGTAAAAGCCTTCTTCTTGGACTTGTACCAGTTCTTATAGAAGCGACGCTTGCACTCGTCACTGATGTGCTCTGCAAAGATGGTCTTGAAAGAGCGCAGGCCACGTGGGGTCATGACATATCCAACAACACCCACTACA
>NZ_JACJVM010000186.1:0-1039 GCF_014212065.1 Aequorivita sp. 609
TTTTCATTGGTACATGCTGTTTTTATTTATTAAGCTTTATATTACATAGTCTACATCTGTAGCTACATACATGTGGTACTAATGGTATATTTCACTCTTTACCTTTACACTTTCAATACTTTAATTTCTGTAAGCAAAGTGAAAAAGTCAATCTTTTCAAATTTTTCTATGAGACCTCATTCTTATGCACTTGTTTTAAAGCCCTCCCAGACTGTCTCCAGTTGCTTCTGGACTTGAGAGACATAGGGCTCGAACCAATTTTGTAGCTCCTCTGCCTTATCCTGAACAGTGTTACGCATATTTTCTGTGGTCTTATCAAATTTCTCTTTGAGGTCCTGTATTTGTGATTCCAGTTTCTCTTTTATTCCTTCACCCTGGCTTCTCAGCAGTTCTCCCAGAGTTGTCAGCTTCTCTTCAGCACGCTGATGCACTGCAGTGAAGTAAGGCTCAAGACGATCCTTCACATCCTCCATGCTCTGAGAAGCACGAGAACGAACCTCCGCAAAGTATGTTTCCATTTTCTTGTTGATCTCTTGGATGTCCTTGTTTATACGTTTCTTTAATTTCTTGGCATAGGTGTTGGCCCTGTTCTTGACATCTTCAGTGTTCTGTTGCACCATAGCCTGGAGCTCCTGGGTGTATTCAGTGACGCGATCCCTAGCTTCCTCCATGTGTGTGCGGAGTTTACTGGCCAGCAGTTGCAGATCTTCATTGAATTTCTGGGCAGTCTCCTGCGCATAGGGGCCCAGTTTGGAGTGCATGTCATCTTTATACATTTGCAGCTCCATCATGGTGTCACTGATCAGTGTGTCTAATTCTCTGCCGAGCTGGGTGGCCTTGATGTTGTCCCTCATCTCCTCAGCCCTAGAGGTCAGCTTAGACACATGGTTCCAGAACTGATCCACTGCCTCTTCCCAGCGGTTCTTTGGCTCATCCTGAAACAGGAAGTTCCCATGGCAGCCTGAAATTATAGCGAGAGCAAGGATTACAGCCACAAACTTCATGATTGGTTTTGGACAGTACACCAGACAGATCTTCC
>NZ_JACJVM010000187.1:0-1136 GCF_014212065.1 Aequorivita sp. 609
CTCTAAAACCGCCGTGGCCCCCATCGAGAGAGTCAAGCTACTGCTTCAGGTGCAACATGCTAGCAAACAGATTACAGTGGATAAGCAGTACAAGGGCATTATGGACTGCGTGGTGCGCATTCCCAAGGAGCAGGGCTTCCTGTCGTTCTGGAGAGGAAACTTGGCCAATGTCATCAGATACTTCCCCACCCAGGCCCTCAACTTTGCTTTCAAGGACAAGTACAAGAAGGTCTTCCTTGATGGCGTGGACAAGCGCACCCAGTTCTGGAGGTACTTCGCTGGCAACCTGGCCTCAGGTGGTGCTGCCGGTGCCACATCCCTCTGCTTTGTGTACCCCCTCGACTTCGCAAGAACCCGTCTGGCTGCTGATGTCGGCAAGGCTGGAGCAGAGAGAGAGTTCTCTGGCCTGGGTAACTGCTTGGTAAAGATCTTCAGGTCTGATGGTCTCAAAGGATTGTACCAGGGCTTCAACGTATCTGTGCAGGGTATCATCATTTACAGAGCCGCCTACTTCGGTATCTACGACACAGCCAAGGGTATGATGCCAGATCCCAAAAACACCCACATTGTTGTCAGCTGGATGATTGCTCAGACTGTGACTGCTGTTGCTGGTCTTACATCCTACCCCTTCGACACAGTCCGTCGTCGTATGATGATGCAGTCTGGCCGCAAAGGAGCTGACATCATGTACAGTGGCACAATTGACTGCTGGAAGAAGATCGCGCGTGATGAGGGTGGCAAGGCTTTCTTCAAGGGAGCCTGGTCCAATGTTCTCAGAGGCATGGGTGGTGCCTTTGTGCTGGTCTTGTATGATGAGCTGAAGAAGGTCATTTAAATGTTTCCTGTCCACCATTCAATGTGAGATGTTTAACTGTAACATATCTTGTACATTTGGAAGGACTCTCAAATTCCGCCTTATTTATAGGGACCAACTAGTATGTCAGTACTAGTTGTACTGGGGGAAATTGTTTCTGCGGTTTTCTTTTGCCCCGTTCATCTTATTTTTCTCCTTTTGTTCCCCTCGCCATACTGTCATTCCCAGAAAGAAAGATTGCCGGGTACTAAAATCTACCCGTTTTCCAGCCGGTGTGTTTTTAGTCATTGCATCAATAAAGACCCACAGAATGAACCTAAAA
>NZ_JACJVM010000188.1:0-1138 GCF_014212065.1 Aequorivita sp. 609
GGGACCATCACGACCTTCGAGCAGGCCCACAACATGCGTGTGATGAAGTTCAGCGTCAGCCCTGTGGTCAGAGTGGCGGTGGAGGCCAAGAATCCTGCCGACCTGCCCAAACTAGTGGAGGGACTCAAACGCCTGGCCAAGTCCGACCCCATGGTGCAGTGCATCATTGAGGAGTCTGGAGAGCACATCATCGCTGGCGCTGGAGAACTTCACCTGGAAATCTGCCTTAAAGATCTGGAGGAAGACCATGCGTGCATTCCACTTAAGAAATCAGACCCTGTTGTGTCATACAGAGAGACGGTCAGTGCAGAATCAGACCAGATGTGTTTGTCCAAATCCCCCAACAAGCACAACCGTCTGTACATGAAGGCCAGGCCGTTCCCCGACGGTCTCGCTGAAGACATCGACAAGGGCGAGGTGACGTCCCGTCAGGAGCTCAAGGCCCGCGCCCGTTACCTGGCCGACAAATACGAGTGGGAGGTCACAGAGGCCCGTAAGATCTGGTGCTTCGGACCTGACGGAACCGGACCCAACGTCCTGGTGGACGTGACCAAGGGAGTGCAGTACCTGAACGAGATCAAGGACAGCGTTGTGGCTGGATTCCAGTGGGCCACTAAAGAGGGTGTGCTGTGCGAGGAGAACATGCGTGCCGTCCGTTTCGACATCCATGACGTCACACTCCACACAGACGCCATCCACCGCGGCGGTGGCCAGATCATTCCCACGGCCCGCAGGGTTCTGTACGCCTGTCAGCTCACAGCCGAGCCCAGACTCATGGAGCCCGTCTACCTGGTGGAGATTCAGTGCCCAGAGCAGGTGGTCGGCGGCATCTACGGCGTGTTGAACAGAAAACGAGGACACGTGTTTGAGGAGTCTCAGGTCATGGGAACGCCCATGTTTGTCGTTAAGGCCTTCCTGCCTGTCAACGAGTCTTTCGGTTTCACAGCTGACCTGCGCTCCAACACCGGCGGTCAGGCCTTCCCTCAGTGCGTGTTCGACCACTGGCAGATCCTGCCGGGTGACCCCCAGGACGCCCAGTCCAAACCTTTCCAGATCGTCGGTGACACGCGCAAACGCAAGGGCCTGAAAGAGGGCATCCCGGCACTCGACAACTACCTGGACAAGTTATAAACGGCTG
>NZ_JACJVM010000189.1:0-1151 GCF_014212065.1 Aequorivita sp. 609
TCTTTCCCAAAAGCTGGCCCAAAGAGGTCATTTCAGGGGTGACGTGCTTGGTCTGCTGCCTGGTTGGGCTTATATTTGTGCAGGGCTCAGGGAACTACTGGCTAGCCCTGTTCGACAGCTTTGCCGGCTCGATTCCTCTCCTCATCATTGCTTTTTCTGAGATGATTGGAGTCGTGTACGTCTATGGGATAGACAGGTTCAATAAAGACCTGATATTCATGATTGGACACAAGCCTAACATCTTCTGGCAAGCCACATGGAGATTCATTAGTCCCCTCATCATGTTAGCCATTTTCATCTTCTACTTTTCCACCACCGTCACCAAGGAAATCTTCTACAGCGCCTGGGATCCTGAATCGGAAAATTTCCCAACCCTAGAGAAGAAGCCATATCCATCTTGGGTCTATGTAATAATCTTTCTCCTGGCTGGGATCCCTACTTTGGCTGTACCCGGCACTGCTGTTTTCAGAGCCATACGAGAACACTGCTGCAAAAAACATCCCAGTGCTTCAGTTCAAGAACTTAATTCTGTATCTTACAAAGTTCATATGCAGGATGAAGAAATCAAGTCACAAAATTCATTGAAATCTGACCAAAAGTTCTACAGATGATATCCAATTTAAAGTTCTATATAGTTTTAAAGGAATATGCATACATTCAGAGATTACTGCCTTTTCTGAAACTGCTGGAATATAATTTTTGCCCTTCAAAATATTTGTCTATTTGTTAAAATGTCATTAGTGGTTCCAGTTTTTGTGTTCAGTTTCCAAATTTCCATAAAACAACCACATTTAGGCTACCAGCTGTGGATAAAATTAAGAAATTAATTTAAAGCCTGATGAATTGAAGAGATTTATTTGTTCATTATATTTGTAATATATAATTTGAAATACATTTCACTATTGCAAAATAAAAGTGTTATAAGAGAAAATAATGATATAAAATTTGGTAGTGGCATATGGCAGGCAATTATTTGTTTCATAGATCAGTCAGTGTATTTATTTTTTATAACAAATAATGGCATTTTATTTGAATTTTGACTATAGAGAAACTATAGAGTATTTGTTTTAAATATTTGACCCAATTTTTCCCCAATACAGATGTTCTGCTATGAATTTGAGAGGATTTTGCCCATGTTTCTTGCAAGTGCA
>NZ_JACJVM010000190.1:0-1215 GCF_014212065.1 Aequorivita sp. 609
CTTGATGGCCCTGGTTTGCAACCAGTCCTACCATAAAATACTGATTATTTTCCTTCCAAATTCGCGCGCTTTACTGATTTTTTAAATAACCTAGCAAGTAAGGGTTATTGCACACAACGGTCTCGGCTATGATTTCGTTGCGGAAAAATCCGCAGGATTCTTTCCGCCGTAGCCGAAAGATAGCAAAATTGTGGTGAATTCCGATAAGGAATTCAACCGCAATGAATTATAGCCATTGTTGTGCAACGTTTTTTATTTTATTTCTCCATTGTCAATTTTTTTCATAATGTTCTCAATATGTCTTAAATCACAATGTTGATAAGTTATTCTTTCAGATGTTTCTCCAGAAAATTCCATTAGTTTTTGTTCTCCGATTTTTACGTCAAATTTGTATTTTCCATTTTCATCTATTGCTAAAATTCTCCATTCCTCTAATTTTTTTATTAAATATTTTTCAATTAGAATTACGTATTTAAGCTTTAGGTTTGAATCGAAATATGGAATTTCTACATTTTTTACATTTGGAATATTAGATTTTTTAATTTCTATAATTCCTCTTGCGTAGGGAAAGTTTTCTCTGTTTTTAAGTTTGTTATATTTTTTATTTTGAGGGTAAAGTGAATGAATAATTTTCGTCCCTTTATAGAGAATAAGATTCATAGTATCAACCTCATTGTTTGGGAAAGTATATTTTCCTAAATATTTTTCAAATTTGTCCGAATCTTGATGTTCATTGTTGACAAGAAAATTTTCTTCACAATATATTTGGTCGGCAATTTTAATATAATCTACTGGTGCAATTTCGCTTGGAAATTTTGATTGTGCCCAAAATCCTTTGCCTTTTGGGTATATGTGAGTTGTCCAATAGCTATGTCTTTCTTTTATGTGTTGATAAGCTGTAAAAGAGTTGCCTTTTACCATTATTAAATTCTTATCTGAAACACAAATTACATCACGACTATTTAACTTTTGGACATTAGCAACTCTAATTCCATAATATCGAAATATTGGATTTGTTTTAACTTCATTTTCAATGAATTCAATATCATCTTTTTCAAAGATATTATGTTTCATTTAAGAGTGGTTGTAAATGTTGCACAACGTTTCGTATATGATAAGTAGGCGATCACTAAGCCCTAAATTTTTGTCTAATCCTAAAGTTTGATACAAGCCAAAAATATTTCAATTAGTACTTTATCGCCTATTTTTCATATA
>NZ_JACJVM010000191.1:0-1253 GCF_014212065.1 Aequorivita sp. 609
TGGAATTCCTACTAATTTTGTGACATTTTTTTAAGCCACTTTATTAGTTTTCCCTCTTAATTTAACTTCCATTTCTAGAGGGGAAATATACCCTAGAGATGAATGTAGTCTTTCATTATTATACCAGTTTATATAATCTTCTACAGAACTATGCAATTGGGAGTAAGTGGTGTATTTAAAACGGTATAACCATTCATTTTTAATTGTTTTAAAAAAGCTCTCAGCCACAGCATTGTCCCAGCAATTTCCTTTTCTACTCATGCTCTGGACAACTTTTTTGTTGAAAGAAAAGAGGTTAACCATTTTATTACATGCATATTGTACTCCACGATCCGAATGAAAAATAAGCCCAGGACTAATAGTTCTGCTTGATCTAGCGTGAAGCCATGCTTTGATAATCGTATTTTCGGTGGTCATATCCTCACTTAATGACCAACCTATAACTTTTCTATCAGCCAAATCTATTATTGTCGTTAAGTAGTTCCAATCATTGTTAACTCTAATGTATGTTATGTCAGAGACCCATTTCTGCCCAAGTTTCGAGCTATCAAACTCCCTATTTAGCTTGTTTTCTGAAATCCCAAATGAATGATTGGAGTCCGTTGTTATTTTGTGCCTTCTTCTTAAAACACTCTTCAAACCCATTTCTTTCATTAATATGGCTATATATGAACGACTATAGAAAAGCTTTTCTCTCTCCAGCGCTTTTTGAATTCTATAACTACCATAGATTTGTCTGCTTCTATTAAAAATCAAACGTATGTGTTCTTTCAATAGAACACGAGATGCTTTCTCAAGAATCTGATCTTTTGTTTTTTCCCAATTATAATAAGCGTTTCTACTAACTTCCATGCATTTACACATCCTCTCGACTGTATAGTTATCAATGTTATTTGAAATAAATTGATACCTCACCTGTCGTTCTTGGAGAAGATGCTTACTGCCTTTTTTAATATATCGCGTTCCATGGTTATTTCTCGAAGCTCCTTTTTCAAGGCCTTCAATTCTATTTCTTCTTGAGACAACTCCTTTTTCTTAGTAAAGTCACCTGACTTAGCTTCGTATTCTCTTCTCCATCGCCTTACCATACTGTCATTTAAATCATACTCAGTACATACCTCTTTAATTGGTCTACCTGATTTTACTAATTCTACGATTAGAACCTTAAAATCGTTTTCATGTTTTCTTGCCATATGTTAAATTTAATCATTTAGGGCTTAATTAAGTTGTCACAACAAATATAGACACTCCAC
>NZ_JACJVM010000192.1:0-1264 GCF_014212065.1 Aequorivita sp. 609
CGACTCCTGAAAACCCATCCCAAACTAGACCAATCCCCATAAGGGCAAACCGACATACACCGGTTCAGTCAACACTGCATTCATGTTGGGTCGTACCGACCACACGAATGCTTAGTTATTATTGCCAGTAGTTGTTTTATTCGATAATTTGACCATTATATTCAAACATTTGCCCAAAATATTTCATTAAATCTGGTCGCATTAAAAGACAGTTTTTCAAATGAAAGTTTAAACTAAAATTCAAAAATGACAGATTTATAGCTTGCTTATTTTTGTCGTCTTTAAATTCCACCAATAACCACTTGTATTCGTTTTTGTTTGAATCATTTATAAATTCTGGAAATAATTCTATTTTACTTGAATTTGCTGATTTATCTATAATTGCCTTGGCAACAATTCCTCTATCTAACAATACAATTAAATTCGGTAAATATTTGTCGTCAGTCTCGTTTAGTATTTTTTTTATATCGTTTATTGAAAAATCATTGGAATCGACAAAGAACATAAACTTAAAAAGCGGATTTTTGAAAGGTCTTTTGTCTCGCGCTTGGAAAGATATACCAGCTCCAAAATCTAAACCTGCTTCTTGAGTAAGTTGATTATGTGGTGTGTCTTTTCGATTTAATATGTCATAAATATTTTTAGTTGATTTTACAAAACTGCCTAAATAATCCTTATTGGCATAATAGGTTGATTTTATTTCAGCAAAAGAATAGATTGATTCATAAGGAATGTATTCAGTTCCATTTTCAGATGTAAATAAAACAGGTGAACCAATATTATCGGCGATAATTAAATCTAATTGACTACTTGTCTGTAATTGTTCATCTACAATATGTCCTTGACTCACATAATATTTGAGAGGTAATTTTCTCCTTATAACTCTTCTAACAGCATTTTCAACTTCATTTCCAGAAGCATCTATATCTTTAGTCTTATGCAATACTTTACTTTTCTTTCTTGAAGAGAAAATCTCTTGAACATCCTGTTCTATAATTTCTAAAATGTCAAGTTTTGGTAATTTCATATTCTTATCAGTGTTTTTTTTCAATTACTGGCAACGGCAGTCTGTCTCAAAACTACACTAATTTTCCTTTAAATTCAGTTTCAGGGTTAAGATTTCTGTATTTCATGAATTTTATGAAATTTCTCGGGAATTCGATTTTTAAAGCTTGCTGAGTGGATAATTGGGTTATAGCAAGCAACATAACCCCTAAAAACGAATTGAGCGCAGCGCAAACGGCCGTTATATCGAACTTTACAC
>NZ_JACJVM010000193.1:0-1289 GCF_014212065.1 Aequorivita sp. 609
AACGGTCGTGGTTATGAGCAGTTGGGGATTTCTTGCCCTAACTTTTCGGTTTAGCACTGACCTTTAATTTATATTTTAATTTTCGATTAAGCACCTAAACCCCAATTGCTTATAGCCGTTGTTGTGCGTAGGCTTTTTTCAACCCAATAGTTTATTCGCTTGTTCTAAATGCCTTTCATTATGATATATCACAACTCTAAACGTATCTCCAATTTTCAATTTAATCAAATTCGTGATGCTTATTGCAGTTTTGGTTTTGTTCAAATCTATTTCCCTCGATTTGTCCAAAAGGTTCAAGATTTGTTCTTGTTGTGAAATAAAACGTTCGATAGTTTTTTTGTCCAATTTACTGCCTATTGGATTTTTGTCCTTAAACGTTTTCATTTTGTTCAATTTCTCTTTTGGTAACATACTTTTCGCAAAATAATTACCTAAAATACCTGACCTAAAGTTTTCTTTAGGGTTTGTTCTTGATTTTTCAATCCGTTGCTTAATTTCTGGGATGTAAAAATCGCCATATAAATTCAAATGTTCAAAACATTCTAAAATGCTCCAACTGTCTTTTTCAGCTCTGCAATTCAGTTTTTCGTTTGAAAGTGAACTGAATTTTTCGGCTTGGTTGATGTTTATTCGAGTTCTTTCTATTAAGTCCTGTATTAATTTTTCTGATTTTATTGTCATAATTTTTTTGCTCAAAAATCGGTGTTATTTTTTGCAAAAACATTGATTTGGATTAAGACTTTTTTATTCTCGATAATGTTTCTGGTGTCATTCTCAAGTATGATGCGATATACTTGTTTGGAATTTCTTGAAACAGTTGCGGACTTCTCGCCAAAACTCTTTTATACCTTTCTAATGGTGAAGAAGTCAAAATATCTCGTTCTCTTTCCATTTGTTGAAATATTAAATTTCCGAGCATTATATGCCAAATTTTAGTATTCTCTTTTGAGCTTTCTACAAAGTCCATAAATGTTGTTTTTTTGATAACTTTCAATTCCGTTTTCTTGATTGCTTGAATATATAAATCTGACGGTTTTTCACTTATGAAAGAGTCCAAAGATGCAATGAAATTATTTTTGTAGCCGAACCGAATTATATTCTCCTCAAATTCCTCCAGCACGTAAATTCTCAAACTTCCGCTAACCACAAAATATAGATTTGTGTCAATACTGCCTTTGACTTATAAATATTCCTTTCGGCTTAATTCAAGTCGACTGTCCCACAAATTCTGCTGTTCAATTTTTTCTATAAAGTTTGTTATCGGGTTCATTTTTTAGCTTACGCACAAC
>NZ_JACJVM010000195.1:0-1423 GCF_014212065.1 Aequorivita sp. 609
TAAGATTCTTAATGAAGCTCTGCCCAAATTGGGAGCCCAAAGTAAATATAACTGGAGAGATCTGCTCTATAGTTATTGGTCCGTCTTCTTCTGTGGTGGAGACTGCGCAGAAGATCTGTCGGGCAACTTCAAACCTAGTCTTTCCCAATCGCCAAAACTTAAAGTTCCCAGTCCCGACAGGGTTTTGAACCGTTTAAAAGAATTGGTTGAACCTGCCACAAAATTTCCCACCAGCCGAGGCAAACATTTGCATCAATTTGCCATTAATGAGAAGCTGACGGAACTAAATCTTAAGGTACTAAAAAGGATTACAAACCTGGCGGAGTCGATGGTTGACTTGGACTATGACAACACTGTTTGTTATACTGAAAAAGAGGATGCGCAAATCACCTATAAAAAATGCTATGGATATGTGCCCGGAGTTGCATTGGTGGGATCAAATGTGGTTTATGTGGAAAATAGAAACGGAAGAAGCAACGCGGGAATTTTACAGTCCGAAACACTTGAAAGAATGTTCAAGCACCTTGAAAACCATAATATCAAAACAAATAGGTTCAGGGCAGACAGTGCTTCCTATGAGTTTAAGACCATACGGACCATTGCAAAATATACGAACAAATTTTATGTAAAGGCAAGAATGTCCTCAGCAATGGACACGGTCATTTCATTGGTAGAAGAATGGGAAACTGTGGGCAATAACGAAGATGGAATCTATAGAGGAGAAGCATTCTATACTCCTTTCAAGAGAGCTGCAAGAGATCACAAGATGCAAGATGAACTCCATACTTATCGGTTTATCGTAACCAAAGAAAAACGAAAGGACGGACAAATTAACACCTTTACCGGAGAAGCCTGTATTTACTCAATCATCATAACCAATGATGAAGAAAGTGATCCTGACAACATTGTTTTCTATTACAATCAAAGAGGAACAATAGAAAGGGAATTTGAAGTATTAAAGCACGATTTTGGATGGCAAAAACTGCCATTTTCCTCACTGGAGCAAAATCAAGTCTATTTACAAATTATGGCAATTTGCCGAAATATTTATCATTATTTGATAAACCTGTTTTCCAAAAAAGTAAAAGGCCTACATCCAAAATACAGGATCAAGAAGTTTATTTTCAGATTTATTGCTGTTCCTGCAAAGTGGGTCTATTGTTCCAGACAGTGGCATCTCAGGGTCTATGGAACAATTAATTGGGAAACCTGACCCATTAACTTTCGTGCCTCTTTTAAAAAGTTCTTTAACATATTACGGCAAAAATTTAGAAAGAATAAATCCTTTAATGGGAAAGGTACGCTTCGTACCGAGCAGAAAAAACTTGTAATGGGGGAGATATGCTTTGAATAGAGCCGAAAACTCATCTAAAACTACAAATCTACATCTCTAGCAGTTTTAAGAGGAGAAAGCCACAAGTTC
>NZ_JACJVM010000196.1:0-1514 GCF_014212065.1 Aequorivita sp. 609
CAATGGCTATAAGTAATTGCTTGTTCTCGTCTACTTTGGAAATTCCTGCGGAATTTCCAACTTGGTGTGTACTTGCAAAGTTAATCGCTAAACCACGCAACTACTCATAGCCGAGACCGTTGTGCAACATATGAAAAAACTCACATTCATAATAATATTAATGATTTTCGGAATTTCCTATGGACAAAAAGAAACTGAACTCAATAATGAGCAACTTGTTGTAAAAGCAACACATTGGATAACTGACAAATGCTCCGATTTGAATAATCGCTATGAAAACGATTTGTGTGTGAAAAAAGAAATTTTTGAGTTTGTAAACAAAAAATTGAATTGGACTTTGACTGATAGTTTCCCAAAAGGGATTTATGAAATCCGAATGAATTTGGTAGTTGAACAAAATGGCGAAATTTCAAAAGTAGTTGCTAAAAGTGAGTATGATGTACTGAATAAAGAATTGGAGAAAATATTAATGTTATATCCAAATCAAGTTAAATTAATAGATCAAAATGGAAAGGCATATAAAAATAATTTGATTTTCCCAATGAAATTTATTGTTGAATAAAATACGTTGCACAACAATGTATAACCGCAATTACGGCGGATTCGACTGCGTCCGAATCCACGCGTAATTGCTAACGTCTGTGCTTAACCGAAAAACCTCGTATATTTATCCGTAACTGCGGTTATACTAAACGTTACCACACATTTGAGAAAAACGCAATGGGAGGATTTACAAATCTGATTTATTTCAAAAATTACTTATCTGAACAATCAAAAAGTCGGATTAAAGAAACAATTGAATCCTGTGGGGAATTTGAATTGGAAAATGACTTGGATTATGATATAACAGTTGAAAATAATGGCGAAGATTACCCTTTCCGAATTTATTACTCGGATGCGGAACAGGACGAGGACTTTGACTCGGAATCAAAAGCTGAATTTGAAAAAAAGCTTGGTTTTATTCCAAAATGTTACATCGGATTTATGGCTTGGACTAACCAAAAATTTGGACATAAATTTATTGCTGAATTGATGTCCAGAGTAATGGAAATTGAAAACGGATTTGTAGATTTTTCGGCAGCAATTGACCCTGATTTCACGGAAAACAAAGAGAAAATAAGAAAACTAGTTTCACAAGTTGGCGGAAAAATAATGGAATTAGAATATAAAACAGGAAATGACCAAATTTGGTTCACACATTTGGCTGATAAAGAATTTTTAAGGAATTGGATTGGACATAAAAAGTTCTACATTCCGAAATAAAAACGTGTGGTAACAACGTGTATAATTAATTGCTTTGGTCGTTGCTTATTTGGAAAATTCCTTCGGAATTTTCTCGCGTTCGTTTTTGTTTACTAAATTAGTTGCTTAAACAAGCAACTAACCATACACAAAACCGTTGTGTGCAATAACCCTTACTTGCTAGGTTATTTAAAAAATCAGTAAAGCGCGCGAATTTGGAAGGAAAATAATCAGTATTTTATGGTAGGACTGGTTGCAAACCAGGGCCATCA
>NZ_JACJVM010000197.1:0-1572 GCF_014212065.1 Aequorivita sp. 609
AATAATTGTGCCTGAAATAAAAAAGAGCTTACGGATCTATTCTTTCTATCTGTAAGCCTAGAATTATATTGTCAAAAATTAATAAAGAAATTAGTTGTTTTTTATCTCAGTTCTTTGTTGTGCGTTCGGCTTTATTCATTCTTTTTATTTTCAAATTCAGTTATTAATTTAGCACATTCATTATGGTCTGAAACGTATCTGTCACTATCAAATTGTGATTTAAAATATTCATAGTATTTGTCATATTTATTTCCGAAAATTTCGTTCCACGCTTTGTCTTGATTTTCAGTCAAAACTATATTTTTAGCAGAAGCAATTACAATTATTCTTTCTCCTGGTTTTTCAGAGTCAAGATTTGATTTCCAAAAGTGAAATACAATTTCAATTCTATTATTCTCTATTTTAGAAACTTGTTCGTAAAGATATTCATCTAATTTTAAAGGCTCAATTTCAATTAAGTTTCCGGAATCATCCACTTTATTATACTCAAGCTTTAGATTTCCTTTTAGTTCAATTTTTATTGGAAATGAAATATAGTCTGGGTCAATGGAAAGTTCAAATTTGTCAATTATAGAATGAGCGAAAACATAGGTCGAAAAGTCATTTAATTCTATTAATAAACTATCATTTCGATTGATAATATTTATTATCCAACTGTCGTGAAGTTTGCAGATTAAATATTTATTAAAAACTCCTAATTTCTCGGAATTTTTGGTCAAAAAGTCTGAATACAAATCTGTGTCGAAAATTGATTCTTCTAAATCAACAAAATCGTCCGCCAATAATGGTGCTATTTCCTTAATGTTTCTTTTCGTGTTCATAGGTTTTTTCAGCTGACGCACAACGGTTTGTGTAAGGATAGTTGCGTGTGCGAGCAACTAACTTACTAAAAAGGAACGAACCAGAGGAAAATCCGCAGGATTTTCCGAGTAGGTTAGAACCAAGCAATTATTTTTACACTTTGTTGTGCATAGTATTTTTTATTTCAATTCCAATTTGTTTAAGTTTTTCTAAATTCCATTCACCTATTCGATATTGTTTTAAAGTTAAATTAGATTCTTTGTCTTTTATGTCAATTTTCAGATATGGATTATTTTTTCCGCTTGGAATTAATTCGGTTTTGATTTTTGCGTTATTGAATTTACGAGATTTAAATTTTCCGTTTTCTTGCCATTTTAATTCAGTTATAGTTTCTGATATAAAGATTGAGTATAAATATATGGTCGGACGAAATATAAATTGAATCCCTAAAATTAACGCCATTATTAATCCAGCCAAAATTATCGCAACAGTGTAATTATTTTTCAAATTTGGGGTAACAAACACAAATATTATTGATGCAATAAAGAGAATCAAAAACATTGAAAGAAAGGATTTAAAAATAAATCCAACAAAATTTATAGGTTCAATTTCTAATTTCAATTCTTTAGAGTTCAATTTTGGATATTATGCACAACGTGTTTGGCTATGGTTTCGTTGCGGAAAATGTCTGAAGGACTTTTCCGCTGTAGCCGAAAAATAGCAAAGCTGCGGGAATTTTCGGCAGAAAATTCCGCCGCAATGAACTATAGC
>NZ_JACJVM010000198.1:0-1687 GCF_014212065.1 Aequorivita sp. 609
ATAATTGTGCCTGAAATAAAAAAGAGCTTACGGATCTATTCTTTCTATCTGTAAGCCTAGAATTATATTGTCAAAAATTAATAAAGAAATTAGTTGTTTTTTATCTCAGTTCTTTGTTGTAAGCAGTTTTTTCTATATTTTTAGTTCGTTAATATCATTAATTATCTGTTCTAAACTTTCTTCAATTTCGTTTTCAAAGTACATATTTGTCTTTCCGTTTTGTAAATGACCTAACCAAAAAAATAATGAAGTTTTATATAGCATTTTAATCAGCTGATTGTCATTTTTAGCATTTTGTCCAACGTAATCATTTCCTGAAGAGAATGTTTCATAACGATGAACAATTGTTGGGTCATCAAACGATAGGTTTAAAGTTGAAAAATCCCGTAATTCATAAAACCCGTAAATATTTAAAATCAATGAATTGTTTATTTTGTCATCTCCTTGTGCAATAGTTGCTCTTAATTGTTCAATTGAAGGTGTTAAAGGCTTAATTCGTCTGTGAGCATAAATTTCGTAATAGGCTTGATTAGAATCTCCAAAACTTGATTCAGTCGGATTTAGTCTCCAAGTATTGCCATCAAGAGTAATTTCCGAATCAATTTCTTGTTTCGCTATTAGAGTGCAAACATCAGAAGTTGTAAAATCCTTTTCTGTTATTTCACGTTCTGTTAATAGTTTCCAGCTTTCATCATTCTGTAATCTATAATTTCCAGAGCGTGTTTCGAGTTCAAATGTGTATTTCATTGATTATGTGTTTCTTAAATTGCTTACAACGTAACGGGTATAAACCATCGTTTTAATGTGGTTTATACCTTGTTAGCACCAGTTATTTTCACGACTTAATTTTAAAATTATGAAACCATTAAATAGAAGAAATTACGGAAGCATCCCACATCTATCTAACAGCAAATTAGGTGAGAAGGATTATTTTATAGGGGAAGGACAAGAGCGAATTTTGACCCTTAAAAAACGAGATAAACACGATACAATATTTGTTTTTGAAAAATATGATGGTTCAAATGTTGGTATCGGGAAAAAGGACGGAAACATTTTTGCTTTAACTCGAAGCGGATATGAAGCAAGTACAAGCCCTTATAAACAGCATCACGAATTTGCGAAATGGGTATATAAAAAACGAGACTTCTTTTCTCTAATATTAGATGAAGGCGAGCGTATTGTTGGCGAATGGCTATTGCAAGCTCACGGATTAATTTATGAGATAAAACAAGAAGACCCGATTGTGTTTTTTGATTGGTACGATAAAAATAATAATAGAAAATTATTTTCAGAACTGGAGAAAGGTCTTGGGTTATGGGATTTGCCTTTGCCCCGATTGTTGCATAAAGGCGATGCGATAAGTGTTAATGAATTGAAGCCAATACTTAATCAAAAAACCGATACAATTATTAGCCAAGGAGAGCCTGAAGGAATGGTTTATAGAGTTGAGCGAAAAGATAAGGTTGATTTTCTTGCTAAATGGGTAAGGAGCGATTTTACTAATGGTAAATATTGCATCGGTATTGATGAAAAAGACCTAATTTATAATGTTAGCTCTTAATTGGTGCTAACGGTCTCGGCTATGAGTAGTTGCGTGGTTTAGCGATTAACTTTGCAAGTACACACCAAGTTGGAAATTCCGCAGGAATTTCCAAAGTAGACGAGAACAAGCAATTACTTATAGCCA
>NZ_JACJVM010000199.1:0-1703 GCF_014212065.1 Aequorivita sp. 609
ACCGGATCACCGGGACCAATGGGAGGTTCAGCGCTTACACCTGGGAGGAGGTGCAGAAACACACCAAGTATGGAGATCAGTGGATCGTGGTTGAAAGGAAGGTTTATAATGTGAGCCAGTGGGTGAAGAAACACCCCGGAGGACTCAGGATCCTCGGACACTATGCTGGAGAAGATGCGACGGAGGCGTTTACTGCATTTCATCCAGACCTTCAGCTGGTGAGGAAATACATGAAGCCGCTGTTAATCGGGGAGCTTGAGGCGTCTGAACCCAGTCTAGATCGGCAGAAAAATGCTGCTCTTGTGGAGGATTTCCGAGCCCTGCGTGAGCGTCTGGAGGCTGAGGGGTGTTTCAAAGCCCAGCCGCTGTTTTTCTTCTTGCATCTGAGTCACATCCTGCTCCTGGAGGCCATCGCCCTGATGATGGTGTGGTATTTGGGAACCGGCTGGATCAACACCGCCATCGTTGCTGTTTTACTGGGTACCGCACAGTCCCAGGCTGGATGGTTGCAGCATGACTTTGGTCATCTGTCCGTGTTTAAGACCTCTCGATGGAATCACTTAGTGCACAAATTTGTCATCGGACACCTGAAGGGAGCATCTGCGGGCTGGTGGAACCATCGCCACTTCCAGCATCATGCTAAACCGAACGTGTTCAAAAAGGACCCGGACGTCAACATGCTCAATGCGTTTGTAGTGGGAACTGTGCAGCCTGTGGAGTACGGCGTTAAAAAGATCAAGCATCTGCCTTACAACCATCAGCACAAGTACTTCTTCTTCATTGGACCTCCTCTGCTGATTCCGGTTTATTTCCAGTTCCAGATATTTCACAATATGATCTCACATGGTCTTTGGGTGGACCTTGCGTGGTGTATAAGTTACTACGTTCGATACTTCCTGTGTTACACACAGTTCTACGGTGTGTTTTGGGCGGTGATTCTGTTTAATTTCGTGAGGTTCCTGGAGAGCCACTGGTTTGTGTGGGTGACCCAGATGAGCCACATCCCCATGGACATCGACTATGAGAAACACCAAGACTGGCTTAGTATGCAGCTGGTCGCCACCTGTAACATTGAGCAATCCGCCTTCAACGACTGGTTCAGCGGACACCTCAACTTTCAGATCGAGCACCATCTCTTCCCCACAATGCCTCGGCACAATTACTGGCGCGCCGCCCCACGCGTTCGAGCGTTATGTGCCAAATACGGAGTCAAGTACCAAGAGAAGACCTTGTACGGGGCCTTTGCGGACATCGTCAGGTCTTTGGAAAAATCTGGAGAACTCTGGCTGGATGCGTACCTCAACAAATAAAAACCTCATTTGAGAAGCAGAGCCACCAATCAGAGCGAGAATTTCCTAGACTAGACAGCAAGAAGTTTCGTAACTAAACCGCCAGTCAATCAGTTCGCTAAAATGACGTTTAGCACTTATTTTTGATATTTGAAGCATAATTGTGGCACTTTGAAATGTGTTTTTAAAGACTGATCAAAGATGTGCGTCTCAGTCCTTATAAAGGATGTCTTTGAAGGAACGTGAATGTGCGTGAATGTACGTGAAAGTTGTGATTGCTGGATTACAATCGTTGCATTTTAGATTTGCATAGTTGCTTGATGCATAGAATATTTTGAGGGTGATTTTTGAGGCACAGTCTTTTAGTAGTCACTTTATTTCTTAAATTTACAATACAGTGATTTGTTTTTATAA
>NZ_JACJVM010000200.1:0-1826 GCF_014212065.1 Aequorivita sp. 609
CAATGTATATGAAAAATAGGCGATAAAGTACTAATTGAAATATTTTTGGCTTGTATCAAACTTTAGGATTAGACAAAAATTTAGGGCTTAGTGATCGCCTACTTATCATATACGAAACGTTACCTGCAAGTTAAAAACCGACCGCTAAAAATTGAATACTGCCTAAAATATGAGTAAAAGTCTTTATCTGAATTTATTTTTAAGCTTACTGATTTTACTTTTTGGCTACAATTTTGCTTCTGGTCAAACCGACTTTTGGACAATTAGAGTTATTAATATTTTGGCAATTGTTTTAGCTGGATTTTTCCTGATTAAATTTAATCCAAGATTGCTTCCTAAAAAAGAAAATTCAACTTTCCGTGTTCAATATCTATTTCCTATAATAATCGGAATTATTGGTCTTTTTTTAGCCACTTATTTTATTCCATTATTGGTTTATAATTTAATGGAATGGCAATGGACTGATAGAATTGGACCGACAAAATCTGAATTACCGCGATACTTGTTTTTATTGACTGCTTGGGTGTTTTTGGAAGAGATATACTTTCGAAGAATTATAACGCAAAAATTATTTAACAATAAAGGATTTTCAAAAGCACTTTGGGTTTCGGCATTAGTTTTTAGTATTGCCCATATTTTTTCAGATAATGGTTTGTTTGGAGCTTTTATTGGTGGAATAATTTTAGGATATATTTATTTAAAAACAAAAAATATATGGCTGTGTATTTTAACTCATTTAGCATTTAATCTGACAAGTTTTTTTGTGTCACCAAAGTTGACTGAAAATCTTGCTGACTTTAATTCTTATCAAAAAATATCTCTGATAATAATATTAAGTTTTGTTTTGATTTGGACAATGATTATGATTTTAAAAAAACAGACTAACAATATACAAACGGAATTAAAAACCAGCAGGTAACACCGGCTATAGTTCATTGCTTCTGACTTTCCTCGCGGAAAGTCCTCGCAAATTTGCTATCTCCGGTTTACGGCGGAAAATCCTCGCGGATTTTCACGCAACGAAACCATAGCCAAACCGTTGGCATTCATTGAGCAGAACCGTTAAAAATGACAATTATGAGTAATTTAAAAGACATTATATCGGAAATTGAAAAATATGCGAATGACTCAAATCTGACTGAATTTCAAATCGTTGAAAAACTGAAAAAACATTACTTTGACAAAAAAACAAATGAGAATTTAAAGTTGTATAAAAAAGGAAAGAAAAAAGTGAGCGAAATAACAAAAGACTTGAAAATCTCGCCACGAAAATTTTATACAATTTTAGAAAAAAAGAAAATAGAACATAAGAAATATAAAAAGAGTGATTTTAAACAAAACGTTTGACTTTTAGTTCGTTTGCGGAATCGGAAACTGAATTGAAAAGGAAAACCCGAATTGAATGCGGAATTTAGCAAATTGAGGAATTTCTCACTCAATCGGAAATAAATTTAACCTAAAAACGGAATTTAAAAAATATGAATACGCGGACAAAAGCAATAATAAAATCAGGTTTGTTTTCGGGAATCGTTTATGCTGGACTTATGGCTGGATTTGACTATTCTGATGGGCAAGATTTCAAAATATGGAAATTTATATTTCACGCCTCTTTTTTCGGAATATTTATGGCACTTATGACCAGATATAATTTAAAAAAACAAGCAGATAAAGACCAAAATAAAACTGAATAAAAACAACGAAATGCCAACAAAGAACTGAGATAAAAAACAACTAATTTCTTTATTAATTTTTGACAATATAATTCTAGGCTTACAGATAGAAAGAATAGATCCGTAAGCTCTTTTTTATTTCAGGCACAATTATTT
>NZ_JACJVM010000201.1:0-2102 GCF_014212065.1 Aequorivita sp. 609
TCCCACCTTAATGTTTACAGAAGAAATCAACTCAAATAAAATGTATGATTTATTCAAAATGAAAAGCATTAGTTAGTGCCATGAATTAAAAATGAAACTAATCCAGGGTCTGTTTGAGTCATCTTGGTAGAACATTCCTTTTAGTACAATTAACAAGTGTACACATTAATGTGTTGTCAGTAGGGGTTAAACAACTTCAGATGTTTTTAAGTCGACGTCAACTAGTCGCTGATGATGTCATTAATTAACAAATAAGCCTGAACCTCGAGTAGATGGATGGATCTGACTCGAACGTGGGTTGCCTTGTGTACAGTTATGGCATATGACACAACGCTGCCTACAAGGCTATTGCACCTACATAATCATTTTTATCCGTTCTTTTGTCTTTGGGTTGTTATATTTCTCACAGGTTTCTGCTCCTTCTAAATCATATACAGATAAAGTAGCGCATTAAAAATGACATTTATATGAATGTATGTTTTAGTTACTAAGAAATATATGCTAGAACATTTCAGTTTCTAAGCTATTTTATTGCTAAATCACAGAACAGTGTTGACAATACATATCTGCGCTACTTTCTGTGTGTACGATCTGCGCGTGATGTGCGAGCTGTCTGTCTGTGTGCATTACAGTGCAGCAGTGCATTTAGAACGGTGATTAACTTAGATGTACAATAAGCTCCAGATGGTATAATCAAACATGTTGTATGCATTTATTCGTCATTTTAACTGTTTGAAACAGAGTGTAAAAGCGGACTTCAAAGATCCTGTTCCTGTTGCGCCCCATGATCAGCGACAAGTCGACGTCAAGCTTAAAGCGTCATGGGAGAGCATTAAAGTCGACTAGTCTGTGCAACCCCTATTTGTCAGATCTTCTTCAATATCTTTTGGTATGTTTGCATGTAAATTTTGTATTGTCCAGAACAAGTTGCTGTTGTTTGTTGTTGGATTTAGTAGACATAGCTGGCAGTAAAGAGGGACTGTTTAGATGCTTGGTCAGCCTGGCCTGAGGGTTTGTATTCGCCTTGTGATGCAAGACTATTGATCTTGGCACGTGTGACAAAGGCATCCTGTGCAGCCTTCTTGTTCGCTGCTTGTCCCTTCCATGCAGCAAGAGCCGAGGCCTGGAGAGCACGGCCATAAGAGAAGCTCAGCTTCCAGGGTCTGTGCAGGGGAAGCTGGTTCATGGCATTCAGATTCAGAGAGGCCTCCTCCTCACTTTGACCACCAGAGAGGAAGCAGATGCCAGGTACAGCAGCTGGCACAGTGCGTCTGAGAGCAGTAACTGTTGCCATGGCGACCTCCTGGGGGGTGTACTTCTTGGTGCAGGAGTGTCCAGCAGTGACCATGTTTGGTTTGAGCAGAGTTCCCTCCAGATACACATGGTGGTCAGAGAGAGCTTTGTACACAGCCGCCAGGACCTTCTCAGTGGCATACTGGCACCGTTGCAGATCATGATCTCCGTCTGGGAGGATCTCAGGCTCTACAATGGGAACCAAGCCATTCTGTTGGCAAATGCTGGCATATCTGGCAAGAACGTTAGCGTTTTCAGCAATTGCAAGAGCAGAGGGGCAGCCGTCAGAGATCTTAAGTACACAACGCCACTTGGCAAAGTCACAACCGTCCTTTTTGTACTGGGCACAGCGTTCAGAAAGACCATCCAATCCTTGTGTGGTTGTCTCTCCATTTGTACCGCCCAGGCCCGCTGTGCCTTTGTCCACCTTGATACCAACTACGATGCCCTTGTCCTTGACGACTTTTGGAAACAGAACTCCTTTGTCTGATTTCTGGTACAGTGTTTCGTGGAAAAAAATGACACCGCCAATACTTTCAGAGATAGAATTGTCTACAGAGAAGAGGAGGTCACGAAAGCTACGACGGTTCTCTTCGGTGTTCTCCACATTTATCTTCTGAAAGCGATTTGCCATGGTGCCTGTGGACTCATCTGCAGCCAAGATGCCTTTTCCAGTTGCCACAATACGCTGGGCAATTGTGGAAAGCTCCTTCTTCTGCTCCGTAGAGAGAGCTGGAAACTGGTGTGTCATGTTGATTGCTCTGTAGGTTGGTGGCACTATGAATGAAGAATAGATGAAGTGATCTGGC
>NZ_JACJVM010000202.1:0-2294 GCF_014212065.1 Aequorivita sp. 609
TGATGGCCCTGGTTTGCAACCAGTCCTACCATAAAATACTGATTATTTTCCTTCCAAATTCGCGCGCTTTACTGATTTTTTAAATAACCTAGCAAGTAAGGGTTATTGCACACAACGGTTTGGCTATGGTTTCGTTGCGTGAAAATCCGCTAGGATTTTCCGCCGTAAACCGAAGATAGCAAATTTGCGAGGATTTTCGGCAGAAAATCCGAAGCAATGAACTATAGCCGGTGTTGTAAGTAGTTTTTTCTTTCCGTTACTAATTCAGTTAATTTATTCAGTTTTGTTTTGTCGATTTTTTTCCAATCCATTTTATCAAATTCCAACGTGCTGAACTTTTTTAAACTCCGATACATTGGTAAAAGCACAGTCTTAAAATCTCCAGTCAGTTTATAAATCAGATTGCGTTTTTTGGTTATTCCACCACTTTTTGAGATAATAAAGTCAATTCCCTTTCCGTTTGGTTTTAGTTCAAAGAAATAACATTCTGGCTCCAAGTTCCAACATATTTCCGTTTCGATTCCGTTCAGAGTTAAAATCAGAGATTCACAAAGTTTGTCAGTCGGATTTTCGGGAACATTTGAAGTAATAAAATTCAATTCAAAGTCCGAAGTTTTAAAGTTTGTAGGTAACCAACCATTTTTAGGAATTTCAAACTTTAATTGCAATTTGCTCATTAATTTTAAATTTTAATTCCGAAAAGCACAATGAAAGCAAATAACACACAAATGATAGAAAAGACTTGAAAAAAGATTTTCATTCCTTTGAAAATCCCTGGTGCTTTTTCAACCAAATTTGGATTGTGCTTTTTATGAAACCTTAATTGGAATTTCACAATTATTGGTCCAACGAACCAAAAAATTAAAGCTGCGAAAATGAAAAATAATGTTGGTTTTATATTGTCCATAAATGTGCGTCAAAATTACTTACAACGGTCTCGTATAACCGTCAGTTACGGGATTAAAGATAATGTTTTTCGGTTTAGCACAGACGTTAGCAATTCCGAGTGGATTCGGACGCAGTCGAATCCGCCGTAATTGCGGTTATACAATGTTGTAGCACGTTATTTTTTATTTTCATAAAGTTCAATCGCTTTTAAGTATTTCATTCCGCCAGTCTTTGTTTGGTCGTGAATAAATCCATTCAGTTCAGGGTGATTTTTGTCAATCCAATTCAAGAGTCCGTCTCTGTTTTTCACAAATACTGAATCGTTGAAAATCACATATTTTGTTGTTTCAATACTGGTTATTTTATACTTGTCAAAATGGATAACTTGGTAAGTCACAATAGGCTCTTTATGAAGGAAAGAGATTCTTTTGTCTGTTTTTGAAATTTTAGCTTTTACAGTTCCATTTTCCTGTCCGATTTCGAGGATTTTGTAAGTCGGTTCAAACACAGAATCCCATTTTAGCCATTCCACGTATTCTTTTTTGGAAAATGTCTGTTCATAGTCATATTCGGTTTCCTTTGTCAATAGGCTATCGGTCAGCAAAGTTTCGATTCCAGAAACATCTGATTTGTCAAGAATTTTATAGTATTTCTTGGCAATTTCCAATTTATCAATTTCTTTTTCAGAATTTTTGCAGGAAATAATTCCGATTGTTATGAGTAATAAAAGAACTGTGAATTTATTCATTTTGCGTTTGGTTGGTCATAATGTGCTACAACGGTTTTGGCTATGATTTCGTTACGGAATGTCACGTGAGTGTCATTCCGACGTTGACCGAAAGATAGCAAAAATGAATGGAATTTCCGCGAGGAAATTCCGCCGTAATGAATTATAGCCGTTGTTAGCTTTTAGTGCTTTTATAATTCATTCCGTTTTTTGTTTTTTCAGTCAGCTTTTTATTCAGGTTTCTTTAATTTCTACGTTTAATTCATTCCACAAACTTGCTGAAATTCCGACCGTTTTTTAATTCAGGTTCGAGTGCGCAATTCCAGCGTTGTTTTTCCAGTTCCGATTGCGCAAACAAGCTAAAAAGTCAACCGTAATTCAATTCAGAGTTTGAGTGAGCAATTCCGCTGTTGTTTTTCATTCCACGTTTGAGTGATAATTCCGAAAATTTTGAAATTCCGCACACAGTTTTTCGGATTTATCTACTTTAAAATTCTAAAAAAAAATCGAAAAATAAACCAGGCTTTTTTCAAACCGCAAACTTGCTCTCGCATTAAAGCTAACGGTCTCGGCTATGAGTAGTTGCGTGGTTTAGCGATTAACTTTGCAAGTACACACCAAGTTGGAAATTCCGCAGGAATTTCCAAAGTAGACGAGAACAAGCAATTACTTATAGCCA
>NZ_JACJVM010000203.1:0-2296 GCF_014212065.1 Aequorivita sp. 609
CAACGGCTATAAGCAATTGGGGTTTAGGTGCTTAATCGAAAATTAAAATATAAATTAAAGGTCAGTGCTAAACCGAAAAGTTAGGGCAAGAAATCCCCAACTGCTCATAACCACGACCGTTAGGCACAATTTGAATGAAACGCACTTTTACAGTAATATTATTTCTCCTTTGTTCCTTTAGGATTTTTGCACAATCTTACAACGAATACGTGAATGACAAAGAAATCAATCAATTTATGATTGAAGTCCTTACATCCAAAGAACCGTATGGAAGTGCTTTCAATAAAACTAATAAGAAAGTTTATTACAAACCAGTACATATTGGACAAGCAAATTGGTCAATATTCGAAAAATCATATGAGAATTTTGACTTTAAAATTCGATTTAAAAAATTATTTGAACGTGAGGATTTAAATAAAAGCGACCTTTTTTTTATGGAAAATCAGTATAAAACAATAAAAAAAACTGAATGGAAATTTGAACACAGAAAATTAAAGCTCAAAAAAAAATATAGAAAAAGTTATTTTAAATATTCAATTCCGATTTTTAATAAGGACAAAACGTTGGCTATAATGTGGAGATACCAATATTGCGGTTCACTTTGTGCTTATTCGGAACTACATATCTATGAATTAAAAGATGGTGTATGGAAAATAAAGGAATTGATTGAGGGATGGATTTCCTAATAAAAAACTGTGCCTAACATTGTATAAAAATAATGCTTAAATTAGTGCTTAATCAAAGGTTAGTCCGATTTTGTTAGCTTCTGATTTTCCTTCGGAAAATCCTCGCACACAAAACCGCACTATTCTTATACGAGACCGTTGCCATTAATTTAAAAAAAATGACGAAAGCGATAACAATTGTACTTCTGACCTTTTCGATCTTTAGCTGTACGGACATAAATAAAAGCGAAATTACAATTGGAAAATTGGAAAATTTACGTGCGGAAAATGACAGCTTAAGAAAAATTGTAGCGGATATTCATACGAAATATGTGTTTGACAGCATTACGATAAGAGACATTCCCAGTTACAAAAATACATACGAATTGAATTCAAAAGTAAGTGGCGAAATTGTATTCGTTGGTTATAATATTAATAAAAAAACAAATGTGATTTTGGTAGATAGTTTTTCTTCTAACCCAAAAGAACTTTACAATCCAGATACTCTGAAATTGAATAATGGTGGATTTGTATATGAAACCGAACTGAATTCCGACCGGATTTCTCTTAAAGGCATCATCGAAACCCAAAGTGAATACGGAAAAAGATACGAAGGATTTTATAATACCGAAATCGGAACGAGGAAAAACTAATGGCAACAATGTATAAAAAAAATAGGGCAAGTAAGTGCTAAACCCAATGTTTCAGGCATATTTACAAGGTCGCCAAATCTTTTGATTTGGCTTTTAGAAAAATAATATAAAAACAGAATGCAAAAGATTTGGCTTGTGGATAATCCGAAAAGTAATTGCCTATTTACAGCCCTACTTCTTTTATACTAAACGTTGTGCCCAATTTATGAACGACAGATACGAAATAGAAAAACCTGTTTCTGATTTAAACTTTTTGACAATCGGAATTAAATATATTGTAGTATTCATTGTCCTTTTTTTGGCAAGTTGGATTGCCTTTCCATTATTTGTATCTAATGGCAGACCGACTAGAGTAAACACAACTGCTGAACTTTTATTTGAAAATCCGTTGTGGTCAAGTCTGATAATTTCAATAGGAGTTATAACTTGGTTTATCTATCGGACTAGAAAAAAATATAAATTCGGAGAAGTTTTCAAAATTGAGTTTAATGACTCGGAGCGCAAACTGGAAATTAAAACTATTAACCTAGCTAATAATAAAGAAAAAGACAATCATTACGATTATAAAAATTTAAGCTATGATTTTCAAAATAAGGAAGATTCTCTTTTTGGAAAACAAAGAATTTTAAAAATCAATAATTATGGCAGAACCGTTCACGAAATAAATTTTGACCGAACAGCTTGGTGCAGAAATGAACGGATTGACAAACTGATTGAAAAAATAAAAACTGGGCACAACAATGTATAACCGCAATTACGGCGGATTCGACTACGTCAGAATCCACTCGGAATTGCTAAAGTCAGTGTCAAACCGAAAATTAGCGCATATTAACCCGTAACTGACGGTTATACGAGACCGTTGTGGTGCATTTAAGAAATGGAAAACTTAATAGAAAAATCTGCTGAACAAATAAAGGACCGAATTCAATTTTGGTTCTTAAAATATTTCAATAAAACCAAAACGGATTTTAATGGAAG
>NZ_JACJVM010000204.1:0-3442 GCF_014212065.1 Aequorivita sp. 609
CTTGATGGCCCTGGTTTGCAACCAGTCCTACCATAAAATACTGATTATTTTCCTTCCAAATTCGCGCGCTTTACTGATTTTTTAAATAACCTAGCAAGTAAGGGTTATTGCACACAACGGTATCGTATAACCGTCAGTTACGGGTTAATATGCGTTAATTTTCGGTTTAGCACAGACTTTAGCAATTACGCGTGGATTCGGACGTAGTCGAATCCGCCGTAATTGCGGTTATACATTGTTAGGGCACGTTATTTTTTATTTCATTTAGATATTTAAATTCCTCGTGGTCGAAAATGTCTAGTTTGTTTTTAGTAGCAAGTTTTATTTGATTTCTACATTTCAAAAGTCGGTCTATCATTGGTTGAATATATGAATTACTGTGATTTACGAAGTCGTATAAATCTTTGCTAGAACTAGGTAATTTATACCCTTTATTTGAACTTGCTAGAATAACGCCATTATCCCTTAATTTGGCAATTATTTTACTTCTAAAATAATGCATTGAAATCTTGTTTGGTTTTAGCTGTTCAATTTGGTTAATAAGTTCAAATGTAGTTACGTATGTCTCTGGATTAATATTCCTAAAATGGAACAGTAAATATCTCAAGCAAGTACATTGGTCTATTATGTAAGGAACATCTGATTCTCCAAATTTATCCAAGAATTGACTTGCTAAATTTAATCCCAAGCTTGAGATAGTAGGGTCATAATTTGCAAAGTCTTTTCCTGGGTCGTAAGCCATTGGCTTATAATCAGGTGGCCAAATTCGTATTTCAATTATTTTCTGTTTTAACGCTTTAAGTAATTCGTTTCTTCTTGGACTTAACTTTTTTGGTTCATAACATCTTGCAATTGTACCAGTCACAAAATCTGCCATTTGAACCATTAATTCGGACTTGCTATTAGAAAGACGAAATTCAGATTGTTGAAAAAGACTTGGTATATGCCTTTTTCTCATATACTTGATAAAACTCTCTTTAAACTCTTTTCCTCCGTGTTCGTCTGCAACAACAAGTAAGTCAGGAAAAGTTTTGAAAAGTTCTCTGTCCACTAGGGAATGAAGAAATTTATAAAATGAACCTTTATACTGAAATCCCTCACTTGTTAGCTTTGTTTTGTCAACTACAATT
This sequence comes from Aequorivita sp. 609, assembly GCF_014212065.1. Lineage (NCBI taxonomy): Bacteria > Pseudomonadati > Bacteroidota > Flavobacteriia > Flavobacteriales > Flavobacteriaceae > Aequorivita > Aequorivita sp. 609. The sequence goes on from NZ_JACJVM010000204.1 coordinate 1,131, forward strand.
GAAAAAATATGATAATCTAATGAATTAAGTTCCGCAACAACTTTTAATCGCCTTGTATCATTTGTTCCGACTTTAGAAGATTTAATTTCGCCGGTTTGAAAGTTGGTTTTTCGGATTTTTTCCAATTCAGCTTCTAAATTCTCCAACTTTTCTTCTGAAACGATAATTGCTGTTATGATAAAAGTTTCACTTACACCATCTTTTTCGAAATCGAGTCCGTTGTTTCCAAATTCATCTATGTAAGCAATTTGATTCTTCATTCAGTTCTAATGTGCCCTAACGGTCTTGTATATGGCTCGTAGCGTGAAAATTAGCGATAATTATTCGGTTTAAGCACAAGCCAGATTTTTAAATTTTACTATTTATCTTTTTTATTGGAAATCGTCAAATTTAAAAATTTGGCGACTTTCCAAATATGCCTTAACTTCGTTTAAGCAACTAATTAGCTATGAGATATATACGTTGTTGTAGCACGTTATTTTTTGTTATTATATAGTTCAATCGCTTTTAAATAATTCATTCCGCCACTTTTTGTTTGGTCGTTCAAAAACCCATTCAATTCAGGTTGATTTTTCGCAATCCAATTTACAAGTTCATCTCTGTTTTTAACAAATTTCTCAACGTTAAACGAAGCAGAAGTCCTTTTGATATTCTTTATTTTATTATTCTCAAATTGTATGATTTCGTTTGTAACAATAGGTTCGTGATGAAGAAAGGAAATTCGCTTGTCCGTTTTTGAAATTTTAGCTTTTACAATTCCATTTTCTTTTTCGATTTTTAGTATTTTGTAAGTCGGTTGGAATACAGAATCCCACTTTACCCATTCAGCGTATTCATTTCCACTATATTTCTGCTCAAATCCGTCGTCAATGGTCGTAAATCTGTCGGTAATTAATTCAGTCGTTTCTAAAGGATTAGAATTGTCAATCGCAATGTAGAAATTTTTAGCAATTTCCAATTTGTCAGATTCCTTTTGAGGATTTTTACAGGAAAGGATTCCGATTGCTAAAAAGAATAAAAAAACTAATATTTTGTTCATTCGTATGTTGATTGGTTTAATGTGCTACAACGGTCTCGTATAACCGACAGTTACGGGATTAAAGTTAATGATTTTCGGTTAAGAACTGGCGTTAGCAATTCCGAGTGGATTCGGACGTAGTCGAATCCGCCGTAATTGCGGTTATACATTGTTATGTGCTGGCTTTTTCGTTTAGTTTAATATTCAGTTTTTGTGCTAATTCAATTACAAATTCTTTATGTGGTTCATTTTCTGGAACTGAATTATAGTATTCGTTAAAAATTCGCTCGCCATTTTTACGGTCAATCTCCAATTCTATTATTGCTCCTGATAGTTTTTGTCGTGGTGAAAATTCAATGACTTTTGATTGAGTTAATTCTTCAACAATTTTTTTTCGGTTGTCAAATCGGTCAAACCATTCTTTGCCAATAGAATTCAGATTCTCGTTGATAAATTCAGATGTTTTTCCGAAATCAGCAGATATTGGAAACCATTTATCTTCTCCGAATATTTTTTGACTTAACCTTGTTCTTATTTCACAGTCAAATTCTTGAATAAAACTCTTTGGTTTTGGGTTGAAAATTTTCTCATAAAGTTCTGGGACAAAAACTCCAAGATTTATGGTAAACTGTCCGTATAAGTTTTCACGTAATCCAGGAATTTCAATCACGTTATCAAATTGAAATTGTCCCATTTGAAAGTTAATGACTTGAACAATTCCATTGTCAAGAACTTTATTGTGAGTTCTTCCTTTTTTTTTAAATCCATCAGCTTTTAATTCGGTATGAATTAACTTCTGGATTTCATTTAGTGTTTCTTTATATTCTATTTTGTTCGTCATTTTTTAGCTTGCACATAACGTGATTGTATAACTTTTGTTGCGATAAATAATAACTTAAATAACTAAATAATGAAACAAGAAGATTGGGCTAAAATGAATAAAGAAACCCATTACAATAGTCTTATAAAACAAGACACGGCAAATAGAAAACTAATTAAAAAGTTACAACTTGAAAGAGATGAACTTAAAAAGCAATTGAAGTTATACGGTGTTGTTGTGCCAAAGGGTACGTTATTTTGTGGTAAAGAAAACAAAAACTGTGAGTATTTAAAAAAAGATAACAAGTGTGGGTTAAGAAAGCGTTGGTGTGCTTACCAAACAAAATAATGCACTACAACGTTTCGTATATGATAAGTAGGCGATCACTAAGCCCTAAATTTTTGTCTAATCCTAAAGTTTGATACAAGCCAAAAATATTTCAATTAGTACTTTATCGCCTATTTTTCATATACA
>NZ_JACJVM010000205.1:0-3943 GCF_014212065.1 Aequorivita sp. 609
AAATTTATTAGATAGATCAGCATTTCCAAATTCCGTTTTATTTGGACTACAGGAGACTAAAAGTCCGATGAATAAAAAGATTTTAAAATTAATCACGATTTTTTTCAACTTATGCACAACGGTAAATTGTATGAGTAGTGGCAGATTGCGTGGTAGTTTCCTGTCAAACCGCTACGCAGTTTGAGCGGGCTACAAACCTTGATATTTACCACATCACCTGCCATTACTTATACAAAATGTTGTGTGCTGGCGTTTTTTCCATTTCATTTTCAATTAGTTTAAAGGGGGTAAGTTTTTATCACACCTCTGTGCATTTGAATGAGCTAACACTCGACCGACCGATGTTATCTGAATACCAGAAGATAAGTTATCCCACCACTCCCTAAGTTTTTTCAAATTTGGTAGCTTATTCCATTCTACCATCAACTGTTTTGTGTTTTTTTGTTTTATTGCAGCATCTTGTTTATAAAGGTCATAAATTGAGTTCATTGCTTTCTTTTGTGCTTCACTTGTCGGTATTTGCAAAATTGAAGGTTGGTTGTTTTGAATAATCAGTTTTTGTAAAGCAACTGAATCAATTTGTTTTCTATTTTGAATATTCATTCTCACAAAATCTGAATTTAGTGGGTGTGGAACCAAAATATTTGGAGGCAATCCATTAGCTTTTAATATTTCAAGAGCTTTATTGTAGTTTTCAGACTCTTTTTCAATTCCTAACTCGATATATCCAGCTAGCATTTGAGGATAAATCTGGTCAATTTTTTTTAGACCACCAATTGAGCTTATGCGTACTGCATCTAGAATATCTAAGTGGTCTAGCCAATCGTTGCCAATAGGTAAGCTACCATAAATTATTTTGCCAAATAAATCATTTAATGTTCTTAGTCCTTGCATAACATCTCCACTTGCAGGAGTGAAAAATGTAACGGAATGAAAAACAGTTAAGCCAAGTAATGCATCGTCAGAAATTTCGTCAACAATTTCAACGGCACGGCTGATGCCAGCTCTTGTAACTCTATTTTCTCCTTTCTGAAATCTGTGTAAAAGCAATTCTGCAAGAAGGTCATAATCGGCAGGTCTTTCAGTTGCAGCTGCAGTCTTTTGAGCTTCAACAAGAAGGAGCTGAAAACTTGGGTCTGCAAAAGCCTCTAAAGCTCCATCAACAGCTTCCATTTTAGGCATTAGCTTATTCTCAAAATCTAAAATTCTTGAAGATGCAATTTCAAATGCTTCTTGAGAATAGTCTTTTCTTAATTGCAGGTTCATTTCTTGATATATTTCTCTTGCCCTTTTCTCGTCAATACCAACATTGACAATCATAGTTCCTGCTTGCAATTGTTGTGAACCATCTCCAGCTTTTTGAATTTGTTTATCTGCCATTGTAGTCTCTTCCAATTTGTACTTGTGATGAATTATCCCCTGCTTTTTGTTTTTGTTTTGTTGTAGTCTTTTTATTTATGCCAATTTTATAGCCTACAGTTCCACCTGCAACTAAACCTACAATAAAGGTTATAATTGCTGTTCCTAATCCACTAAAAAACCATTCCATAATAATGTCAATTTATATTAGTTGAATATTTGCAGTTTGTTCGTTTTCGCTTGCACACAACGTCTCGGCTATGAGTAGTTGCGTGGTCTAGCACTTAACTTTGCAAGTACATACCAAAATGAAAATCCGCGAGGATTTTCAGAAGTAGGCGAGAACGAGCAATTACTTATAGCCATTGTTGGCGGTAGTTTTTATTCCGTTAATATTTTATTCAGATTTGGAAATTCGATTTCAATTTTTCTGCAAGGTTCGTAGCCATATTCTAATCCTGCTCTTAATAATCCTTTCAGAGAATTTTTCCTATCCGTTTCTAATTTCGATGCGAGTTTTATAAATTCCGCCTCGTTCATTTTATAAACTATGTCCGAAAGAACTGTTCCTAAATCATAACATCCAGCTCCTCCACCACACCAAAATTCCGTCAGTTCCGATAACGCGTTTGAGTCTTTATTCAGCGTTTGAGTAATCAATTCGGTCAGTTTTTTATTCTGTTCTAGAGATTGTCCGACATACAAGTCTTGTCCGATTTCTATTCCATCCACTTCATTTTCTTTACAACTCAAAATTGTAAAAATCATCAATAAATATATTGTTAAGTTCTTCATTTTTCAAATTACCGCCAACGGTCTCGGCTATGAGTAGTTGCGTGGATTAGCACTTAACTTTGCAAGTACGCACCAAACTGAAAATCCGCGAGGATTTTCAGAAGTAGGCGAGAACAAGCAATTACTTATAGCCATTGTTGGGTGTAGTTTTTTATTCTGTTATTCTGTTTTTCAAATCCATTTGACCGTGTAAAATTCTTGTTATTTCAATCGGATGGTCAATTCTTTTTCGATAAAATATTATGTGTCGATTTGCTTTTAATCCGAAAAGGTCAGATTTGATTCCATCATAGTTTTTTCCCAATTCTGGGTTATTAGCTATATCTTGGCAAATATCAAGAAGCATATCGTAATATCTGTCAGCTTGATTTTCCGACCAATTTTCGAGTGTATATTCCCAAATTCCGTTTAAATCCGCCACGGCTTTGTTGGTCAGTTCGTATTTAGCCATTCTTTTTGCGTTTAGCTTTTAATTCCTCAAGATTTTTTTTCGGGTCGAAATCGTGAGCAATTCCGCTATCAATTCCTTCTTGAATAGCATTTCTTAACGCAATTACTTTACTTTCCTCATTTTCTAAAAGTCGAAGTCCAGCTCTGATTACTTCGCTTACATTTTTGTATCGTCCAGCAGAAACTTGGGTTTGTACAAACTGGTCAAAATAATTTCCGAGCGATATGGATGTATTTTTCATATTATTCATTTTTATCAAATATACCAATTTTTGGTAAAAAATCAAATTTTGTATATTTTCGCTTAAATTACACCCAACGTGTTTGTATATGGTTTGTTGCGTGGTTTAGCACGTAATTTAGCAAATAAAAACCGAATAGAAAATCCGCGAGGATTTTCGTAAGTAGGCTAGAACTAGCAATAAATTATATACGGTGTTACCACACGTTTTTATTATTCATTTCAGAAAATCAGTCTTTCGATTTGACTTCTGATTGAGAATAGAAAAATCAAAATCAAAAGTGTAATTAAATTTGTTTTGAAATTCACGTATTCCTGTTTTCTATATTCTTTTAATATTCTATAAACTAAAAATCCGCCAACAAGTATAATGGGTAGATAGTTTAAAATTAAATCAACATACCACAATTCCGAAATCCGACTTGCAGTTGCTCCTTCTCCATAAATTCCCCAAAAAGCAAATATCTCAATCAAAATCAGAAGTAACAGAATTCCGAAAAATAGAACTGACCTAATTCCGATTCCGATAAAATTGGTTTTAATTTTTAAAAATTCAGTCATATTCATCCAGAAAAAGTTTCAGTTGTTAAATTCAAACAGATGATTGCAGAAATTATATGAATTCCGATTAAGTAAAATTTCCATTTCGGTTTTTTAGTCAGAATTAGAGCGTAGATTGGAATTTGAATAATAGCAATTATTGTCGGTAAGATTCCAATTCCGTTTTTTGTCAAAATAGCAATTAACATTGTAAATGGATAAACAACTTTCGCTGGTAAATAAGTTCCGTGTCCTCCACCCATTGCAAATACTACAATGACTAATAAAATAAATGTTATTAAAATGGTAGTTCCGATTTTCATTTCAAATGTGTGGTAACGTTGTTGTATATGGTTTGTTGCGTGGTTTAGCACGTAATTTAGCAAATAAAAACCGAATAGAAAATCCGCGAGGATTTTCGTAAGTAGGCTAGTACTAGCAATAAATTATATACGGCTTAAGTTTGATTTTTACTAAATAAGTTAATTTTAAGTATTAATCAGAAAGAACAAAAGAGCGGAGTAAGGTTACTATATACGGTGAAGCTTTAGACTTCGA
>NZ_JACJVM010000206.1:0-4660 GCF_014212065.1 Aequorivita sp. 609
CTAGCCATTTACCATACTCAGTCAACTCCTTGGTCGGCATGCCAAATGACAACAGAAATACTGCCGTCAGAAATAATATGATATATGGTGTAAGTCTTGTCATTTCAAATTAGCCACAACGTGTGTGTATGGCTCGTTGCGGAAAATCCGCGAGGATTTTCCGCCGTAACCGAAAGATAGCAAATTGCAATGAATTCCGATTAGGAATTCAGCCGCAATGAGCTATACACGGCTTAAGTTTACAATTCATTAAATTTAGATATAAATCAGAAAGAACAAAAGAGAGGAATAAGGTTATTATATACGCAGAGACTTAGATCTCGTCAACATTGAAAATCCCCTCTCTTTTTCTACACAGATTTCGTACAGTTCTATGAGGCCTTTAGACCTCGCTTTTAAGTCGTTGAAACTCGCGTAGATGTCCTTTCAAAAATCATTTTCTTATGAATAAAAATATTAAATTTTTCGGTATTGACATTAGCCACTTAGTTTTTGATGTTGCAGATTCTAATGGCAACTTTTACCAGTTTAAAAACACCCTTTCTGGCTTTAAAAAGTTTGCAAAAATATTAGATATAGATAGCCATTGTGTCATGGAAGCTACAGGATATTATCATTATCAATTAGCTTATTATTTGTTAGAATCAGGTATTAGAGTTTCTGTAGAAAACCCATTAGCAGTAAAACGTTTTATACAGATGAAATTATCTAAAATTAAAACGGATAAGAGCGATGCTAAACAGATCTGTGAATATGCCAAACAAGTCGACTTAAAGCTCTGGAAAGGCAACTCTAAACACCAAACAGAGTGTCTTCAAATCACCAGGCTCCTTGCTGTATATACAAAACAAAGCACCATGATTAAAAATAAATTACATGGTGAATCTGTTTTAGGAAATCCAAGTAAAGCAGTTGTAAGCTCTTTAAAACGTAGTTTGAAGCAAGTGCAAAAAGAAATAAAAATGCTGGAAAACAAGCTTTTGATTTTGGTTAAACAAGAGCATCAAGAAGTACTAACCCGATTAAAAAGCATACCAGGTATCGGAAACAAAACAGCCCTAATGTTGGTGGTTCTTACAGATGGTTTTGAACGATTTACAAGTGGTAGTGAATTGTGTAGTTATGCAGGATTGACTCCCGTGATAAAAAGAAGTGGCAGCAGTGTAACTGGCCGGAGTAAAATATGTAAAATGGGGAACCAAAAACTTCGAAACTTATTATTTATGTGCAGTTTTAATGCCTGCAAATACAATAAAGCTTGTAAGGATATTTATGAGCGATTAGTTGCTAAAGGAAAAAGTAAAAAATTAGCATTAATTGCAGTATGCAATAAGCTCTTAAAACAAGCTTTTGCTATTGCTAAATCTGGACTAATATATGAGGATAGTTACAGAAGTACCATGGTGAAAAATTAATGCTTTTTTACTTGTTTTTTACCACAGTACTTTGTTGTAGCACGTTTTTTATCTCTATTTTATTTCCGATTCTATTTTTTAAAAATTCAGATATTTCTTGATAGTCAGACTCGATTAAATTCATAAAATTCACATAATATTTCTTTTGATTTTTGTCCGCTATTATTATGTCACTTGATTTTAATTCAATACTATCAATATTGTCAATTCCGATAGAGTGTTTATTATTTCCATTCACAAAACTTAATTTATCATTTTTGTATTCAATTATCCCAGTCGGCACAAACAGAAATCCTGTTATTAAATATAGAATTCCAGTAATAAGTATTGAGTACAAGAGAATTTTTTCAGATTCAATATTTTTTAAACCAAAGTAGCTAGCAACAATTAAAATAGTTCCGAAAATAAATGGGAATATTCGGTTGTAATCATCGTTGTTCGTTCTTATTCTTAAGATATTCGTTCTTTTTCCATTTCTATATTTTAGTCTTTCTATTATATCCCAAATAATGATTGGAACCCAAATCAGAAACACAATATTTTTTAATGGTTTCAAGAACTCAATTCTGTCAATAAATGTCATTAAAAGAACTATTCCAATTATCAGAATGTAGGTTAAATATGGATTTCGTTTCTTCATTTCTCAAATGTGCTACAACGGTTGGGCTATGATTTCGTTGCGGAAAAATCCGCAGGATTCTTTCCGCTGTAGCCGAAAGATAGCAAACTTGCGTTGAATTCCGAGTAGGAATTCAACCGCAATGAATTATAGCCGTTGTTGTAAAACGTAATTTTATTTTTCATTTTTTTATAAGGAATAATTCTCTCTTTGTCCAAGTTTTTACCTTTAAAAACTCCTTTTACAGATTCCGTTTCGTTAATAAATTTGATGTAAGATTCTTGGCAAGCATAAAGTGAATAATCGTTTTTATTTTCATTCGGTTGACTGTGTTTAGACTTTATCGATTGATATAATGAAAAAATATAGGTTTCGTTGATTTTAATTCCGTCGATTTTCATTTTACAGTCTGATGCGTATTTCCATTCCGAACCACCATAAATTTCAAATGTTTTTCGGCTTTCCTGTCCTTTTATAATTTCTAAAACTTCTACAAGAATTGAATGTCCGAAAAATTCCGTTTCATCAATTTCTTCTTTCGAAACGGATTGCCCTTGTCGGTTGTAATAGTTATGTTTTAAAACTTTAGCTTTTATTACTAATTCACTGTCTTTACTTGCAGATATAAAAGTCCGAAACTTTCCACAATTACAAGCAAATGCCATTTGGAATGTCAGAAGTATAATTAATATGCTGAAAGTTTGTTTCATTATTCTGACTAACGTCAAATTAAGTTGCTGACATCTAGGGTGTTTGTAAATCCTAGATCTTCAGGTTTTAATTCAAATTTATCAATTTGTTTTTTAATGCGGTTCACCATTCCAAGTTTTCTTTTTTGGTCCAGAAATAAGTATTGTTTCGGGGGTTGATATTCTATCTTTTTGGTGACCATATTCCATAGGATTACCGCAAGTTTTCTTGCCGTCGCACTGACTGCGGAGTGTCTTCCCTTTCGGTAGGCGACCCTTCGGAAGAAGTCTGAAAGATGAGTGTCCTTTAGGTTGCCTATGGCATTGGCCGCTTGGCGTAAGGCAATCTTGAGCCGGTTGCTTCCTTTTGGCACTCGGTTGCTGAGTATTTTCCCGCCTGATATCTTATTGTTGGGTGCGAGCCTGAGCCAAGAAGCAAACTGTTTTGATGAACCAAACTTATGGAAGCCTTCGGGACCTATCTCGCTCATTATGGTCAATACCGTGGAATGACTCAGTCCCTCGATGGCAAAGAGATCAACCCCGTCAAAATAACGGAAGGCTAGTTGGTTCATATCTTTGATCTGGGGTGCATTTTTGTTGATTCTCTTATAGGACTTTTCGGTTGTTTTCATCTTCTTCCGCTCGGGATGCTCTTTAAGCTCTCGCTTTATAAAAAGTTCTATTTCTTTGTCGCAGTCCGCAATCTTTTTCTGAAAAAATTTATAGGCCTCGAACTCCTGTTGTAGCCCAAAGAGATAGTCCGATCGGTTATTGCCGTGGAGCGCCCTAGCAATTTCTTCTTTTGGCTTTCTGCAGTTGTAGTGTCGGTGCTCGGCCAAACTTTGAGGATCAAGGTTGCCCTTGCAGATATCCTCAATGATCTTCATCCCAGTAAGTCCACACACATCCTTGACCACAACGTCTAGCCTAAAGTTCAATAGTTTTAGGTGCTTCTGCATTTTGTGCGTAGTAGAGGCGGCCAGGTCTATCCAATTCCCTCTTTGGCGACAGAACGTCCTTAGCTGTTCGGTTGTAAGATCGGGCAGGAAACTGCCGCTGAGTAACCCTAAGGTGTGTAGCTTCTGTATCCATCGACAGTCTTTTACATCCGTTTTTTTGCCCTTGGCATTCTTGGTGAATTTTCCATTGGCCAGCACTACTTCAAAACCGAAGGAGATAAGCTCTACATACAGATTTTGCCAGTAATCGCCCGTGGACTCCATTGCTACAGTGGTCACGCCAGAGTCCATAAGCCACTGGCAAATTTCTGTGAGATTTTCAGCATAAACACCAAACTCCCTGACATCCTCTAATTCTTGGCCAATGGCCACATAGTGTGAGCGACTGCCCACATCGATTCCGGAAGCATTGAAATTAACAACGTCCATTCCGAGTTTCATTTTTCTTTCCATGATAAAAAAGTTTATGGATTAGTAAAAAATGATCCTAAGGAAATGTAACTTTGATATAGAAAATTATTCTGAACGGGGTTCCTCTTTGACGGACCACCACTGAAATTATCAACAAACCCTTGAATTGATTCTTCGAGGGCTTTTACACTTCAACCAGAATGTGTCCCGAGCTATGACGCACCAGTTTTAAAATCGGCCTTGCATAGGATCGACATAAAGTTCGGGAGTTCTTACCGTTAGCTCAAGAAATTAATAGAAATTTTTTGTGTAGGGAATGTTTTACAACGGTTTGTGTATGATTTCGTTGCGTGTTTCAGCAACTAATTTAGTAAAAAAACAAAGGCGATAATTCAGCGCGAGGATTTTCCGAAAGGAAAATCAGAAGCAATGAATTATACACGTCTTAAGTTTGATTTTTACTAAATAAGTTAATTTTAAGTATTAATCAGAAAGAACAAAAGAGCGGAGTAAGGTTACTATATACGGTGAAGCTTTAGACTTCGACAACATTGATAATCCCCG
>NZ_JACJVM010000207.1:0-4664 GCF_014212065.1 Aequorivita sp. 609
ATTAAATCCTGTTATAAAATCCATAACATCAAGATAGCCAATATTTTAATGCAATTTGGCCAATGGATAAAAGGTAATCAACAAAGTTATTAAGAAAGGGAGGTTATTGCGCAGTCTGACGTTTAGTATAAAAGAAGTAGGGCTGTAAATAAGCAATTACCTTTCGGATTATCCACAAGCCAAATCTTTTGCATTTTGTTTTATATTTTTCTTCTAAAGCCAAATCAAAAGATTTGGCGACCTCGCAAATATGCCTGGAACATTGAGCTTAGCACTTATCTGCCCTATTTTTTTTATACATTGTTAGCAATAGTTATTCTACGATCTGATTGACAGCAAATGATTTTTTTCCGTTTGTAATGACAATTTGATAATCGCCTTTCACTAAAGCAAGTTTAGGATTAGTGTTTTTATTTAATTCTAATATATCTATTGGCGTTGCATTATTTATATCATCATTTTTATTAAAAGCAAATACCATAATTGGATACTCAATTTCCAGATTTGAAATGTCAAGCTGGATTTGCTTTCTTTTTTTAAATTTCCAATTGGGTCGTAAATTGTCAATTTGAGTAATCGGATGAAAAACGACTAAATCCATTTTATCCTTATCACGAATATAAGGTAATGGTTTTTTATTAGCATCGAGTAGTATAGTAGGTTCCGTAAATTCAAAACTATTAAGAAATATATTATTTGACTGTTGGTCAAAATTTTCTATATATTTTGTTTGGTCAATAGTCAATGGGTCAATGTGGGTCAATTCAGATAATCTTAAAGCCATTGCCTTTTTCCAAAAGTCATTTTCGCCTTCAGATGCATGCAGATAACCACAATGGATTAATATTTTATCGTTGGGATTTGCGTCAATAACTTTCTTTATATTCTTGGCTTGAGCTATTTCTCTAAATTCTGGGCCTTTTCGAGCTTCATCCCAATCTTCATAACCAAAAACATTAAATCCAATATCTATGGCTGTGCGAATCATATTGCCAAATTCAGGCTCTTTTGTGTAATAACCTGATTTCTTAATTGGATAACCTCTGTTATTTATAAGCGTGTCAAATCTATCTAATGCCTCTAAACCTAAATGCTTGTAACCATTTTCATACAATCCAGCCAAAAGACTTTTCGTAAATATTCTGTGATAGGGAACGTGATGAGCTTCGTTTATTATAATTAATGAATTTTGTTTCGAAATATCTAAAATGTAGTTTTTTGCCGATACTTTTTTGTATAGACCTCTTAATGAATCTCTAGATTTTGAGGTTGTTATTTTGTTTTTAGATTTAAAAATCGAATCAAAAAGTCTTTGAGCAATTGAATAATCACCTTTTAAAGAAAATTCTGTGGCTAAGCGTTCTATTTCTTGTCCGGTTGTATCATCCTCAATTTTTGAAAAAATTTGTTCATTAAATTGGTAATCAGTATTAAAATCTATTGGCCGAAATTTTAATTTATCATTTTGGCAAGACAATAATGTCAATAGTATTAATGTGATTATCGATGTTTTTTTCATAATTATTGCTAACGGTCTTGTATATGGCTCGTAGCGTGCAAATTAGAAAATTATTTTCGGTTTAAGCACAAGCCAGATTTTTAAATTTTACTATTTATTCTTTTTTGTTGGAAATCGTCAAATTTAAAAATTTGGCGACTTTCCAAGTATGCCTTAACTTCATTTAAGCAACTAATTAGCTATGAGCTATATACGTTGTTGTGGTGCGTTTTTATTCGTCCGTAAATTTTAAAATTCCGACTGTCATTCCGTTTTTATTAATTGGGTCGGTATAATTTATAAACATTTCTTTTCCAACGTTTCCACTTATTATTTTATCTATTTCTTGTTTTCGAATACGAAAGGGTGAACGACTTCTATTCTCGTCCGTAAAAGTTACGAGGATTTTGTCTTTATAAACCAAGTCGATTTTCCGTTTCATTATTTCGTTATTGAAGTCGTAAAACATATTTAAAATCAGATATTCGTAATTTTCAGAAGTTTTGATTTCCGCTGTAAATCGGTTTGAGTCGAACATATTACTTTTAAACAACAATTCCGAATCTTTGTAAAATTGCCAATTTGTAATTGTGTCGGCAACTTGAGTTCGGTTTTTAGAATCCGCATTGTTTTTCGCAGAAATCAATTCCGATTCGGTTTTATATTCCGCAATTCTATTATTCCACGTATTAATTTGTTTTTGCTTTTGATTACAACTAATCAGCAGAAATAAAATCGGTAGAAAAAGAAGTTTTTTCAAATTCACAATGTTTGTTTTAAATGCACCACAACGTTTAGTATAAAAGAAGTAGGGCTGAAAATAAGCAATTACCTTTCGGATTATCCACAAGCCAAATCTTTTGCATTTTGTTTTATATTTTTGTTCTAAAGCCAAATCAAAAGATTTGGCGACCACCCAAATATGCCTGAAACATTAAGGTTTAGCACTTACTTGCCCTATTTTTTTTATACAGTGTTGCCACACGTTTTTATTCCGCTGTTTGTTCAATTATTTGATTAGAAATTTCCATTATTAATTCTGGCGTAAAGTTTTTGTCGTAACCGTAAGCTTTATTAGAATCGAAATCCTTTGGAAAACCAATTCCGTGCAATCCTTTAGGAATTCCTGTTCTAATTTTTTGGTCAATTTTAATTCCGTTTTCAAAATATAAAATTGTTACTTGAATTGCATTTTCATATGATTTGAATTTCGGACTGTGTTCCGTTGTTCTAATCATTAACAATTCGCCATTTTCAAAATAAATATCTAAATCGATTGATTCTCCACTTTCCTTAAACTTAATTTTGTTGGTAATTTTATTATTATACCGTTCTGATTTTATTTTGACACTATCAATCTCAAATCTTTTCTTTAGTATCCGCTTACCCAAATCAATATCAATATGATAGCATTTGATTTCAATTTGTTCTTTCATTTTTTCATTCACTTGCGTAAATCCGCTTGCAGAAATTATGAATACTATGATAAAGGACAGATTTTTAATCAATTTCAGTGTTTTTTTTAAATGTGTGGCAACGTTTAGTATAAAAGAAGTAGGGCTGAAAATAAGAAATTACCTTTCGGATTATCCACAAGCCAAATCTTTTGCATTTTGTTTTATATTATTTCTCTAAAAGCCAAATCAAAAGATTTGGCGACCTCATAAATGTGCCAAAACACTGGGTTTAGCACTTACTTGCCCTATTTTTTTTATACATTGTTGGCGGTAGTATTTAATCGTCGGTGTACCATTTATTTTCTTTTGAAACATAAACTTTCGTATTCCAAAACCCGTCAAAATATTTTATGATATATTCTCCTTCATTTTCTGCTGGCAAATAATATTCAAACTCTTTTTCATAAAATCCATTTCGTGAAATTGGTATTTCTATTTCGTAACTTGATTGTGGGTATCTACCATTCTCCGTATTAAAGTTCTCTATTTTTGCAATGAATCTTTCCGCTTTATTTAAATTCCACTTTTCTTGGATCGGATATGTTAAAACTCCTGCTAAAACTCCCGCTACACTAACACCAAATAATGTCAATGCGAACCACTTAAAGTTCGTCTTAAAAAACTTGTCCGTTAAAATCGAGATCAGGAATATAACTAACAGTGTGATGAGAAAAAATATTAAAGCATTAATTATCCAAAATGTATTACTTAATGCAACTAAAAATAATAGGAAGAAAATCGGAATAAATAAATATATTTTTTTCTGTCTCATATTCAATTTCACTTACTCGTCTTTTTTATATTACCGCCAACGTGTTTGGCTATGGTTTCGTTGCGTGAAAATCCACGAGGATTTTCCGCCGTAAACCGAAGATAGCAAATTTGCGAGGACTTTCCGATAGGAAAGTCAGAAGCAATGAACTATAGCCGGTGTTGTGTGTTCGTTTTTTTTATTTTTATTTTCCATTCGGTTGTGTCTAATTCCATAATCTCATTGCGACTCCAATTAGTAAATTCCTCACACTCAAATTCCAATATCGTTCCATTCCAATTTTTAAATCGGATGTCATCCATTTTAAAAGGACTTTGAATTTCAGTCAAGTCAGATAACGAGCTATTCATTTTCTCAATTTCATAATAGTTATGAAAAAAGAAAATTCCATTTGGCGAAACTTCCACGTCTTGATATTCAGGTTGACTTTCCGTTTCGATTATGTTTAAGTCAGAAGCGTTTAGTCTAAAAACGTAATCAGAAGTCAGAACAATAATTTCATTCCGACTTTCCGAATATTTAACTTGTTTTGGAAATCCACGAAATTGTCCAACCATTTCAGCCATATTTTTATCCGTGAACTTTATCCAAGTCCACGATTGAGAATTCCAAGGACTTTCAATGTCATAAATCCTTTCTTTAAATTCTCCAGAATATGGTTGATTAATTATTTCAGCTTTCAATTTCGTTTCGGTTTTCTCAAAATGACACACAACGTGTTTGTATATGGTTTGTTGCGTGGTTTAAGCAACTAATTTAGTAAATAATTACCGACCAAGAAAGTCCGAGAGGACTTTTGTAAGTAAGCGATAAGCCAGCAATAAATTATATACGGCTTAAGTTTGATTTTTACTAAATAAGTTAATTTTAAGTATTAATCAGAAAGAACAAAAGAGCGGAGTAAGGTTACTATATACGGTGAAGCTTTAGACTTCGA
>NZ_JACJVM010000208.1:0-5703 GCF_014212065.1 Aequorivita sp. 609
CAACGGCTATAAGCAATTGGGGTTTAGGTGCTTAATCGAAAATTAAAATATAAATTAAAGGTCAGTGCTAAACCGAAAAGTTAGGGCAAGAAATCCCCAACTGCTCATAACCACGACCGTTGTGCATAATATTGACAAACAAACGCTGAATGAAAAAAAATATATTTTTAATTGGAATATTTCTGCTAATCGGGCTTAAAATCAATGCGCAGGAATTGACTTGTGAAGATTTTAAAATCGGACAATTTTACATTCCTGAAATGCCTGAAATGGCAAAATATACAATCGTTGAAAATGACAGTATTTCGGAATTTTCACCTGAAAGAGACAAAACGATAAAAAAATATATTGTAATCCGAGAAAAAGGAACTCAAATAGAATGGAAAAACGGAATTGGAAACGGAAATCCTGAATATGAAATAATTGAGTGGATTGATGACTGCACTTACCGACTGACTTATGACTCTTCAAAATCAGAATTGGACGAAGGAAAAAAATGGGTAAATGATAATAACGGAATTGTTGTCTCGAAAACAAAAATTGAAAATAAGTGTTTGTATTATACAGCAACGATGACTACAAACGAAGGACAAAAAATTTCGCAAGACGGAATAATATGCAAGGAATAAAAATATTATGCACAACATCGGCTATAGTTCATTGCGGCTGAATTCCTAAGTCGGAATTCACCGCTTTTTAGTATATTCGTTGTTCATCGGAAAAATCCCAGCGGATTTTTCCGCAACGAAACCATAGCCAAACCCGTTAGGCACAAGCTGAAAATCGACAATGACAGAAACAGTAGACAACATAGAACTTGACAAGGAAAACGTTGAATTTAACAACGCTGCTGAATTTGTCCGACACACAGATAAATTAGTTTACCTGACAGGGAAAGCAGGAACAGGTAAAACAACATTTCTCAAATACATAAAGGACACTACAAATAAGAACACAGTAATTCTTGCGCCAACAGGAGTTGCAGCAATAAACGCAGGTGGTGTTACAATTCATTCCTTCTTTCAAATTCCTTTTGGACCTTTTGTTCCTGATGATTCAAGATTAAGAACAACAGCAACGGGAACTGAAAACAGAGAAACGATTTACACAACTTTCAGATACAAAGATGATAAGAGAGAAATAATTGAAAATTTAGAACTGCTAATCATTGACGAGATTTCAATGGTAAGAGCGGATATGTTGGATGTAATTGACAGAATTTTAAAAGTTTTCCGCAAGAAACCTTATTTACCCTTTGGTGGTGTTCAGGTTATATTAATTGGAGATACTTTTCAATTACCACCCATTGCAGATAATGAACAATGGTCAATTCTATCGCAGTTCTACAAAACCCCTTTTTTCTTTAGTTCAAAAATCATAGAACAGAATACGCCTCTTTACATTGAGTTGAAGAAAATCTACAGGCAAAACGAGCAAGAATTTATTGACTTATTAAATAGAGTTCGAGTAAGTCAGGTAAATGCAAATGATTTTAGTGTTCTTAATGCAAAATACAATCCGACATTTTCAGGAAATGGAAGTGACTATATAATTCTTGCCACTCACAATAACATTGTAAACGAAACAAACCTTACAAAGCTAAATCAACTCACAACTGAATTATTTACTTATGAAGCGAATGTAACAGGCACTTTTCCAGATAAACATAAACCGACAGACCATTATTTAAAATTAAAAGTTGGTGCTCAAATAATGTTTATCAAAAATGACACAGGCGAATACAAAAGATATTACAACGGTAAAATTGGAAAGATAAAAGAACTTGAAGAAGCCACTATCACAGTTGTATTTGATGATGAATCCGAAGTTGAAGTTGAAAGAGCAGTTTGGAATAATATTCAGTATTCATACAACAGAGAGCAAAAAAAGATTGTAGAAGAGATTGTAGGAACATTTGAACAATTTCCTATTCGATTGGCGTGGGCAATCACCGTACATAAGAGCCAAGGTTTAACGTTTGAGAAAGTAATTGCGGATTTAGGAAGAGCATTTGCTCCAGGACAGGTTTATGTAGCTTTAAGTCGTTGTACTTCCTTTAGCGGTTTGATGCTTAAAACCCAACTTAACAGTTATGCGATAAAAACCGACCCGAGAGTTATCGAATTTGCCCAAAATGAAACACCCGGAACGTTAATAACCGAACAACTTAATACAGGCAAAGCAGATTTCTACTACAAAAAAGCAAGAGAAGATTTTCAAAATGGGAAAATCAAATCTGCATTTGACCTTTTCAAAAGAGCTTTAACGTTCCGTAATGATATTGATACGGACATTTTCAAGAAATTCATTGAAGTACAAGGAAAACGTCTTTTGGACTTTAAGCAAAAGAATTCTTCGCTTATAGTTCGACTTGAATTGACAAACAATGAACTTTCAGAAGCACAAGAAAATATTGAATCTCAAGCGCAAGAACTTAATAATAAGTCAACTAAAATATCAGAACAAAACTCTTCGATTGGACTGCTTTTAGAAAAAACTTCCGAGTTTGAAAACGAAATCGAACGACTGAAAAAAGCATTAAAACAAACCGAGAAAAAACTATCTGACTCTCAAATTCACTCTAACGGACTTCAAACGAAACTTCAGAAAACTGAATCTGATTTACGGAATAAAAAGAAAGAAATCCAAAACAATAGAATAGAAATAGAACGACTTAAAAACTTGAAATGGTACGACAAATTAATAGGAAAAAAATAGAAAGCCAGTGCCTAACAATGTATATGAAAAATAGGCGAAAAAGTACTAATTGAAATATTTTTGACTTGTATCAAACTTTAGAATTAGACAAAAATTTAGGGCTTAGTGATCGCCTACTTATCATATACGAAACGTTGGCAATAATTAAAAAAAACTAATGAAGAAAATTTTACTATTATCATTAATTTGACTTTTAGCAACTTCTTGCTATACAGTTTATCAAGTAATTCCAAAAACTCATAGCTATTCAGAAAGTATAAGTTTTACAATTGACAAAATAGAAGAAGGAAAAAGTGTTGCGACAGGAAATGGCTCTTATAATGCTAGTCGTGGAAATAAGTTTGTGTTTGTTTTTTTGACTTTAAAAAACAATTTGGACGAAAAACAGGAATTAGATTTTGACAACTTTCTCTTGTTAAACCCAAAAACTAAAACTAAACATAAAGCTGAATGGTCAATGGTTCCTGGTCCGATAAATATGTGGGGGAAAATAGATTCATACATCCGAAAAGGAGATGAAAAAAGAAGAAAATTGGTATTTATTTTTCCAGATGAAGATAAGGCTAAAATGCTTATGGTAAATGACCAGATAATTGAAATTGAATATACTAAATAACTATTGCCAATAACTAAGCATTCGTGTGGTCGGTACGACCCAACATGAATGCAGTGTTGACTGAACCGGTGTATGTCGGTTTGTCCTTATGGGGATTGGTCTAGGTTGGGATGGGTTTTCAGGAGTCGGTTTTCCCTGATTTGGGGTCTTTGACTGCAATTTTTGATGTGGCCGCTTACCTTACTATATTAAATTGAGTAACCGAAAATATTATGTTATTTCCTGCAGTGCGCGCAAAGTCAAATAGCATTGGCAATAATTTGATATTGCTTTAATGGAAAGAGTTTCTGTTTATTAAATTATTGCTTATGCTGCGGGGAACCGTAGGCTCTTACGGTTGAATGAGTGTAGCCTGCGGAACGAGTGAAAGCGTATGTGCCGGAGGTGGGGCGTTTGATTATTTGTTCCTCTTTGTTTATGCTGTTTTGGAGTGGTAATTATAAGTTTTGGGTGAAATTGTTGGTAAAGGTTACGTGAATACGGTTTTCCGTAATAAAGTTTAAATAATTTGTGTTAAGTTTGAATGTGATAGTATCATAATTTCGTGTATATGCGATATATACGCCATGGATTGTTGTGATACTTCGGATATACTTATGTTATGCGGCAGCTTAAAAGACAACAACCAACGACATTGACAGTAAGAAAATGAAATCAGATAATAAACTTGCAGGACTTGGACTTTTGACAGCAATTTCGGCATCACTATGCTGCATTACACCTGTTTTGGCTCTGTTGGCTGGAACAAGTGGACTTGCTTCTACTTTCTCTTGGCTTGACCCATTCAGACCATATTTAATTGGCTTGACAGTTTTGGTTCTTGCGTTTGCTTGGTATCAAAAACTGAAACCTCAAAAACAAATTGACTGCTGCGACACAACTGAAAAAACACCCTTTATTCAGACAAAAAAGTTTTTGGGTTTCGTAACAGTTTTTGCAGGACTGATGCTTGCGTTTCCAAGTTATGTCCACATATTCTTTCCAAAGACAGAAAGTCAAACAATCATAACCGACCAATCAAACATTAAAACAGCAGAATTTACAATTAACGGAATGACTTGTGCAGGTTGTGAAGAAAACGTAAATCACGAAGTAAATAAACTGACAGGAATAATTAAGACGAATGTTTCTTACGACAACGGCAACGCAATCATAGAATTTGATAGAACTCAAACCGACATTCAAGAGATAGAAAAAGCCATAACTAAAACAGGCTATTCCGTAACCGACAAAAAAGAAATAAAATGAACATAATCCTGCAATCAACTATCACTTGCCCTGAATGTGGACATAAGAAAGAAGAAACTATGCCGACAGACGCTTGCCAATATTTTTACGAGTGCGAAAGCTGCAAAAAGGTATTAAAGCCAAAACAGGGCGACTGTTGTGTATTTTGTAGCTATGGAACAGTGAAATGTCCATCCATTCAAGCCGGGACAAATTGCTGTTAAAGACAATGATAAAACTGACTGAAATCGAAAGCCGACCGCATAACATCGGTTTTGCAATATGGCGGGTGAAGTGCTACTATGAAACATTTGTGCAAGATTCAACATCAGTAATTCTATTGAACTTTTGTGCTAAAATGCCGCCACATCGCAAAGCCGTAAACCGTTGTGTGTAATTAAAAAAACCAATGTGCCTTGAAATGAACGAAATTCTTGAAATCATAAAAAGTATTGGAGTTATAGTTGCTTCAGGTGTTGCAATTTGGGGGATTAATAGTTGGCGCAGAGAAGCTAAATGGAAAAGAAAATATGAATTAGCCGAAGAAGTCTTGGCAAATTTTTATGAAGCTCATCAAGCCATACAAATTATTAGAAGTCCATTTGGATTCGGACACGAAGGTTCTAGCAGACCGAGACAGGACAACGAAACAAAAGAAGAAAGTCAAATTTATGACCAGGCTTATGTAACCAGAGAACGATTTGAACGAAATAAAACATCTTTTGAAAAGCTACATTCGTTAAAATTCCGATTCATTGCACTTTATGGGAAAGAATATGAACAGCACTTTGACAAGTTCAACCAAACTGTTAACAAAATATTCTTTGCTTCTGACCAAATCGCAATGGTAAGACTTGGGGAATATGGAGTTGACAAAGAATTCATCAGAGAGACATTGAAAGAAAGTCGAGAAATACTTTATTCAAGGACAAATAAGGACGATAAAATTGAATCGGAATTAGAAGAAGCAATTAAAGCAATTGAGACAAAGTGCAGAAAAATAATTGGAAAAAATAACTAGGCACAATAACTAAGCATTCGTGTGGTCGGTACGACCCAACATGAATGCAGTGTTGACTGAACCGGTGTATGTCGGTTTGCCCTTATGGGGATTGGTCTAGTTTGGGATGGGTTTTCAGGAG
>NZ_JACJVM010000209.1:0-6318 GCF_014212065.1 Aequorivita sp. 609
ATGAAAAATAGGCGATAAAGTACTAATTGAAATATTTTTGGCTTGTATCAAACTTTAGGATTAGACAAAAATTTAGGGCTTAGTGATCGCCTACTTATCATATACGAAACGTTGTGCATAATTTGAGAAAACCGACAAATTGAATAGATTAATAGGAATTATATTGACCTTTTTACTTTTGATTTCTTGTAAGAATTCGGAAAAAACGGAAACGGAAAACAATTCTGAATCTGAAAATAAAATCACTCAAACGGAATTTAAAAAAGTGGAATCTCAAAATTCGCTGAACTTGGAATACCAACTTTTAGACGAAAATGACGAACAAATAAATTTTGCGAGTTTAAAGAAAATGCCTGAATTTCCAGGTGGACTTGATTCGCTGACTAAATTCATACAGCGGAATTATAAGTTTCATCAAGGATTTACGGAATACATAAATGGAAAAGTCAAATCGACTTTTGTAGTTGACACTCTTGGAAAAGTAGTTGATATAGAAATAATTGAACGATTGAGAAAAGATTATGATACTGCTTGTTACAAAGTAATATCTAAAATTCCTGACTGGAAACCAGCGGAATTAGAAAATAATAAAAAAGTGAAAGTTAAATTTCTTCTGCCATTCAAATTTGTGACGGAAGAATAAAAACTATGCACAACACCGTATAAAAATAATTGCGGTTTAGTGCTAAAACAAAGGTAATTGCGTATTTGCTACATCTGATTTTCCTTCGGAAAATCCTCGCACGCAAACCCGCAACTATTCTTATACAAACACGTTATGTGCAATCAAAAATAAAAAAAATGAAGAACTTAAAACTTGCTAATTTTAAAATTGCAATTGTATTGACAATATTATTTACCTCTTGTAGTGATGATAATACAACATCCGAAGTAAATAATGAATCTCCAATAATTGAACTTCTTACACGAATAGATGTAACTGAAATTATTATTGGACCAACATTGACAATAAAAACCAATATTTCGGACAGTGACGGGTTTATTACCAACGCTAAATTACTAATTAACAATACTGTGGTAGAAACTCTAAATTCGGCACCATATAATTTTACTTGGGATACATCATTAGAAACCGAAGGAACATATCATTTTGAAATTGTTGCTATAGATGACAAAGAATCTTCAACCACTTTAGAAAAACAGGTAATTCTCAGTGCTCAATTTACTTGTGGTAATGAATTTTTTGATCCAAGAGACGGGAATATATACCAAACAATCCAAATTGGAAATCAATGTTGGATGGCTCAAAACTTAAACTTTAAAATAGATGAAGGATGTTGGGATTATTTAAATAATGAAGGTAATGGTGAAATATATGGAAAACTATACAATAGAGAAAAGGCTTTAATTGTTAGTCCAGATGGATGGCATTTACCTAGTGATGAAGAATGGAAAATTTTAGAGGGAACTGTGGATAGCCAATTTCCCGTGGGGGATAGTGAATGGGATAATGTTACTTATAGAGGTTTTGATGTTGGAAAAGAACTCAAATCTTCCACAGATTGGCTTCAAAACGGAAGCGGTACAGATACATTTGGATTTAAAACGCTTCCAGGAGGATATAGAACGGGTGGAGCTGTAATTGAAGAAAATAATTTTGAAAATTTAGGATTTAGTGCTCCATTTTGGACAAGTACAAGTGCAGGTACTGATTTACTATATACTAGAGAATTGTTTGCAACGAAAAACACTATTTATCGCTCATTTGAAAGTAATTGGGCATTAGCAGTGCGATGTATAAAAGACTGATACTTAAAGACTGCACATAACACGAGTATAAACGCAATAGCGGAGTTAGTACTAGACCAAAAGTAATTTTATAAAAATAAAGACAGTAAAAATCGAAAGGTTCGTGCGCAAATCCCGCTACTGCGCTTATACCAAACGTTACCTGCAAGCTGAACAAACCTATGAACTTCGATTTAGAAGATAAACTTAACGAATATGTAAAGCGGAATGATTTGGATTCTGCAATACAATTAGCGGAATCGGAATTGAGTAAGATTCCTCAAACTGACTTCCACCAACTGATTGGAATGAATCTTCTGCATTTAGAATCGGAATTAAGCGAATTTATTTCCAATTTCTATTCAAGTGTGAAACTGAAATACACTTTTAGTTTCGCAAAAAAGCTTAAAGCCTTTTACTGCGAAATGAACGGATTTACAATAAATTATGACAGATGGTTTATAGACTTGTTTTCGTTTAGCGAAATCGGAAAAGAAGATTATGAATGGTTAGCGGATTTTGAGCATAGTACGAATAAGGACTTGACAATAACAGGATTTGAAAACCTTCAAAGAGTTTATGAAGACGTTTATAAAAATCAAAAACACGACATTCCGAAAATTGAACAAGCTTATGAAGTTGCGGAATTATTAGTCATTTTACGTTTGCAAGAACTTTTTAGAGAAACATATAAAAACGCTAAAGAAAGCGGGAAAAAATGGAGTGATTACACAATGTTTGTGACTGCACACGATTATGAAATGATTTATAAAATAAACTGAATTGGAAAAAAGCCAGCAGGTAACAACGTGTATAATTAATTGCTTTGGCAAGTGCTTATTTGGAAAATTCCTTCGGAATTTTCTCGCGTTCGTTTTTGTTTACTAAATTAGTTGCTGAAACACGCAACTAACCATACACGAACACGTTGTAGTGCATATAAACCACAAAATGAGAATTACGATAATATTAATAATCTTAATACTTGCCTCAGGATTTACATTCCTTGATATTGCGCCAAACCCAATTGATGCTAAAGGTATTTACACCAAGGAAGAATGCAAAATACAAATGCAATCCGAAGTCGTTGAAGTTGATATTTATGACGGCTATTCTATAGTTAATTGTAAATTTTCAATGCTCAACAAAGGAGAGGAAACTAGTTTGGAGATAGGTTTCCCAGAGATGAATTTCCAATACTGGTCTATTGGTGGTTACGAAGAAACGGACAAATCAAAATTTGAAATTACAGTAGACAATAATAAATTAACGTCAAACGACATTAAAGTACCCGAAGAACTAGAAGAACTCTATCAAGAATTTATGAATATTTCAAAAATGGAAAGAGAGTATATTAATTTAAAGGACAGCATATATTCAAGCTACAACATTAAAGAAAGAAAAGACGGAAGTAAGATTTATAAGAATCCTGATGACTTTAAGCAAGTAACTACAATAATAGATTCACTATCCACATTACACTTCAACAACACCGCTCATTCTTCTAGCCTTTATTCCCAATTCGATGAAAAAGTCAGAAATGGAGTTTTTCCGTGGTACGTATGGGATGTCAACTTCAAAGAAAATGAGAGGAAAGAAATAACCGTTAGTTATCGAATGCCTATTGGACTTGGTTACGGTGGAAAATACAGATATTTCAGCTACCTATTGAATACTGGTAAAGGATGGTACGAGGAAATAGAAAATGCAAAAGTAATTTTAAATCTTCACGATGTACCATTAGAGAATATCGAAAAAATAGAGCCAAAGGGATATAAATTTGATGAAAGTGACAAGGTAATTTCGTGGGAATTTAAAAATTTAGAACCAACAGAAGAAGACGATATCTATCTTGAATTCTTCATTAAAAAGGAAAGAAAACAATTTGAAAGGTATATGAAAAAGAAGAGAAGAAAAATCAATAGAAACTAAAAAATACGCACTACAACAACGCATATAGCCCATAGCTGGGTCTGAGCCTGTTTTGAAAATTCCTTCGGAATTTTCAACCGTCCGTGCCCGTCTGCTGAATTCCGGCAGGCACACGCTACGGGCCATATGCAAACCGTTGGCAAACATGCAAAAACAACTATATCCAATAAATGAAAACTAATTTCCAATGCATAGAACTGACAATCCAAGATGAAGAGTTTGGGTGTACCATAACATTTTCAGATTCAAGATCAGCGGACGACCAGTTCAAATCTATGGAAGAGATTATGAATAGCGATGAAAAGTACTTGTTGATTCAAAGAACTTATCCAGAAGATGATTATGATGCCGACTATTACTATATCGAATCTTCAGAATCGGATGAGATTTTCAAGCCTAATGAAAAAATAAACATAGTGCTAAACCAAAACCTAATCAAAGTGAACTCTGCTGGAGAACAATTGAGAATAGGACTAAATCTGGATAACAGAAAACTTAAAGATTTGGAACGAATTCTCAGAACAAGATTTAAAGAAATTGTAACGTTAATAGAAAATAACTAAGCACGATTTGCCAACACCGTGTAAAAATAATTGCTTGATTCTCGCCTACTTGGAAATTCCTGCGGAATTTCCACAGGCTCGGTCAATGTTTACTATTTTAGGTGCTTGCCACCGCAACTATTCTTACACATAAACGTTGGCAAACATTAAAAAAAGATTAATTGAACAATAAAGAAATACTCGAAAATGAATTAGAGGAATTTATATTTCGTTTCGAATCGGAATCTGACCAAATTAAAAAGCAGGTCCATTTCAATTCCGTTCAAAATATTACTAATGGATTGATAAAAATTTGGAATAAGCCTGAATGTGAAAAACTCATTTCTCAATTACAAGAATACTTTAGAGAAATAAAGTCTATGAACTATCCCATCGATAAAATCATTTCTGCTTCTCAATACAAAAACTACATATATCCTGCGGGCAGTTATTTAATATTTAATAAGAGTTTTATTACAAAGGCAAGTTTTAAAGCTTTTATTATATGGGGTATAATATTGGACATAGTATTCTATTTTATATCAAATATGTACTTAAATTTTTACTTCCCTTTCTTTACGCCATTATTTACACTTTTAGGATGGCTAAAACAAAGAAAAGCGATTAAAGAAAAAAGGATTTTTGGAATATTCTGGTAATAAAAACGATTTGCCAACACCGGCTATAGTTCATTGCGGCGGAGTTTTCTGCCGAAAATTCCCGCAGCTTTGCTATCTTTCGGCTACGGCGGAAAAGTCCTTCGGACATTTTCCGCAACGAAACCATAGCCTGAACGTTGTAACACATCGGATGAGAATGATAAAAACACTGTTTACATAGATGAAAGAAAAACTGACCCAGTACCTAACGGAATATCCATTTTACGTTGGAAGCCTTTTTCTGATTTTGGGAATTTCTTATCTGATTTACAAGATTGCAAAAAAAGAATCCTTTAAAATGAAAGACCATAGTGCAGCAGGTTGGAAAGGACTGATTAACTCTTGGGCATTTGCTATTCTGCTTGTAATAATCGGAATAGCATTAATTTTTCAAAAATAGACGTGTTACAACAATGTATAAAAACAATGCTTAAATCTGTCTCAAATCGAAGGTTCGTGCTCGCTTGCAACGCCCGATTGTCCTGCGGACAATCACGCTCGCCCGCTCGCACTGTTTTTATACGAGACGTTGTGCAACATTTACCAAAAAAACGAAAACGAATGAAAAAAAACTTACTGACTCTACTATTTGGACTTTTAGTAACATTAACCTACGCTCAAGAAAACGACAAAATTGCAACGGAAAAAATCTGGAGAGTGAATTTTTTAAATCCAGGAGTTGAATTGGAATTACCAACTGGAACTTACTCAACATTCTCGGCTGGACTTGGAATTGGATATGGCGGAGGATATCCTGACTTGACTTTTGGTGGCAGTGGATTTATTTACATAATCAGTCCATTTTTAGATGTTCAAGAAAAATGGTTTTACAATTTGAACAAACGGAATCGAAAAAATAGAACGACCGAAAATAATTCTGGAAACTTCGTTTCGTTGAGGTTTATAACACGTGGGAATTCAATTGCTGAAAATGTAAACCGAACATCTGACTTTGACTTCGCAATTGGGCCAACTTGGGGAATTCAAAGAAAATATGGGAAAAATTTTCACTTACTTTTTGACGTCGGACCTCAATACTATTTCGACACAAATGGAAATGGAAATATTTGGCCAATAATGTTACAATTGAATTTAGGATTTGACCTTAAAAAGAAATAAAAAACGTTGCACAACAATGTATAACCGCAATTACGGCGGATTCGACTACGTCCGAATCCACTCGGAATTGCTAACGTCAGTTCTTAACCAAAAAACAGCAACTTAAAACCCGTAACTGACGGTTATACGAGACCGTCAGACTGTCTCAAAACTTAATAAGTTTGTTGAAAACTCATTGCACTCTCTTCAGATGCTGCCTTGGTTATTTGTATCTTAAGGTATGGAATATCAACAAGGAGAAAACCGTCAACAACTCGCTTTATATACTAGCTGTTTGGACGACATGGTCCCGCAAGACAACTCGGTACGCTTTATCG
>NZ_JACJVM010000210.1:0-9320 GCF_014212065.1 Aequorivita sp. 609
ATTAAATCCTGTTATAAAATCCATAACATCAAGATAGCCAATATTTTAATGCAATTTGGCCAATGGATAAAAGGTAATCAACAAAGTTATTAAGAAAGGGAGGTTATTGCGCAGTCTGACGGGAAACGGCTTTGCGAAGGAGCGGAAATAGAAGCACAGACTTTCAATTTTGCATAACAGTAGCATAAGCCATTTTCTATTTGCTAAATTACAAAAAAAGGAAATAAAAATGGCTTATGCGGATAGAAAGCACAAAAGTTGAAGCTTAGACTTAACCCGCTCTTTTGCAAAACCGATGTTATCTGCTGGCCGTATTCGGTATTTGGATTTATTTTTGTAGCGTTTTCGAAATTTTAAAACAATTTTTCTTCAGATTGGGAAAGCAAGCTCTTTACGCATTTTTGTTGGCTTTGTGCGGTTGCTAAAATGCGTAATGTGCTTGCTTATTGTAGTCTTGAAATGGAGAATGTGATAAATTATTTCCTTACTTTTCCTTTCTATAAGCCCAATGAAAAACTTGTGGTAATACAGTAAGTGATAATACCATACAAATCAGTAATCCTCCTACAATCATAATAGCTAATGGTTTTTGAATTTCAGATCCCATTCCTGATGAAAGTGCAGCCGGAAGCAATCCTAAAGAACCCATTAAGGCAATCATTACAATCGGACGGATTCGGTCGTAAACTCCGTTTGAAATAGCATCTTTGAGCTTCATTTTCCGTAAATTATCTTTCATTACAGCAATCAGAATAATACTGTTTATGGTATTTACTCCAAATAGAATAATAAATCCGATTCCGGCTGAAATTCCAAAAACAGTTCCCGTAAGCCAAAGCGAAATAAATCCTCCCACAAAAGCAAACGGAATCGTACTGGCTGCGATAAGTGTATCTTTTATCGTTCCGAAATTGAAATATAACAAGAACAAGATCAACAATAAGACGGCAGGGACAATCACAGCCAATTGGCTTGTAGCTCGCTCTTTACTTTCAAATTCTCCAGCCCACACGACTTTGTGCTCTTCCGGGATCTGCACTTTTTCGGCTACTTTGGCCTTTGCTTCTGCAATGGTACTTCCCAAATCACGACCTTCAATACTAAATCCGACTGCAATATAGCGACTGCTTCCATCACGATAAATAAAAGTAGGTCCTGTAATATAACTGATTGTGGCAATTTCACGTAATGGAATTTTCTTTCCGAATCCTGTCGGAATCAAAATATCTCCGATTTTTTCCTCATCATCACGATATTCTTTTGCAAAGCGAATACGAACATCAAACATTCGGTCTTCTTCATAAAAAGTCGTGGCTGCACTTCCTCCGATTGCCATTTCTACCACCGCTTGTGCATTGGACATATCCACTCCGTAACGAGCCATTTTGTGGTCGTGAAGCTGAATGCGAAGTTCGGGAAGTCCGATATTTCGATAGACATTCAAATCTTCAATTCCCTCGACATCTTTAATTGCATCGGCTACCTGATCTGCATATTCTTCAAGCTGAAACAAATCATTTCCGAAGATTTTGACCACAAGAGAACTCTTAACTCCAGCTACATATTCCTCCACATTATCCTGAATCGGTTGACTAAATCCAAAGACAATTCCAGGATAAGTCTGCAATTCCGAACGCATTTCTTCAATCAGTCCTTCTTTGGATAATTTCCTTTTCCATTCTTTTTCAGGATGAAGCTGAATGTGAAATTCAATGTTGAAAAATCCTGTTGGATCGGTTCCGTCATTTGGTCTTCCGACTTGATTCAAAACGAATTTTACTTCTTCAAAACCACGAATTTTATCTTTCATTTCTTTAGCTAAACGAGTCGATTCCTGAATATTTACACTATTGGGAAGTGTTGCTCTTACATACAAAGCTCCTTCGTTTAGTTTCGGAATAAATTCTGTTCCGTAATTCATAAATCGGATGCCACAAATCGCAATCAAAGCCACAAAACCTAAAATAGTTGCTTTTTTGTGTCTTTCGCTCCACGAAAACATTTTGAACATATATTTTTTGAAAAATCTCGAAATGAAATTCTCTTTTTCAACGATATTCTTACGAAGTAAAACCTTACACATCACAGGAACGTAGGTAATACTCAAGATAAGCGAGCCTAAAAGTGCATATCCTAACGTAAATGCCAATGGAGAGAACATTTTTCCTTCTACTTTTTGGAAAGAGAAAATCGGAATTAAAGCTACAATTAAGATAATTTGTGCAAAAACGATATATCCGGCTACACTTCCAGCACTTTTTTTGATAAGTCCTGATTTCGACATTTTGTTGAAAACAGGCATTCCGACTTTGTGAGCTTTCTTTTCCATAGCTACAAAGACGGTTTCGACTATAACGAGTGTTCCTTCCAAAAGCAATCCGAAATCAATCGCTCCCATCGAAATCAAATTGGCTGGTAAACCTTGAATTCGGAGCATCATAATAGCAAACAAAAACGAAAGCGGAATCACAGAAGCCACAATCACAGTTGTTCTCCAATTATATAAGAAAATAAATACGATAACCGAAACCAAAAAGATTCCTTCAATGATGTTTTTAGCAACCGTACTAACCGTTGCATTTACAAGTTCTGTTCTGTCGATAAAAGGTTCGATTTTTACATCTTTTGGTAAGATAGTAGTGTTAAGTTCTTCGATTTTATCTTTCAATCTCGGAATTACATCTCCCGGATTTTCTCCACGAAGCATAATTACAACTCCTTGAACCAAATCATCTTCGTCTTGTAATCCGACTTGTCCTAATCTTGGTTTAGCCGAAATCTCCACTTGAGCTACGTGTTTTACCAAAATAGGAGTACTTCCACGAACTTCAATCAAGATATTTTCGATGTCCGCTACACTTTCCAAAAGTCCGACTCCACGAACTACATAAGCTTGAGCACCTCGTTCAATTACATCTCCGCCAACATTGACATTACTTTTCGATACAGCTTCATATACATCAGAAGGAGATAAATCGTAATTAGCTAATTCTGTCGGATTGATTTTAATTTCGTAAATCTTTTCTTCTCCTCCAAAACTCACAATATCCGCTACTCCCGAAACAGCCACAAGTTCTCTTTCGATAATCCAATCCTGAATGGCAGTTACTTCTTTTATCGGTTTATCACTTCGGATAACATATCGGAAAATCTCTCCTGTAGCTCCGTAAGGTGGCTCAATTTCTGCATCTGCTCCTTCGGGTAAATCAATTCCCTGAAGTCGGTTTGAAGCGTATTGTTGTGCATAAAAATCATCCACATCATCTTCAAAAATTACAGTAACTACGGATAATCCGAATAATGAAATCGAACGAACATCCGACTTTCTCGGAATCGTATTCATTTGTTTCATTAACGGAAGTGTGACGAATTTCTCGATTTCTTCTGCACTTCTACCAGGCCACTGTGTAATGATTCTGGCTCTGGTGTTGGTTACATCGGGAAAAGCCTCAATAGGTGTGTTTTTCAAACTGATAACTCCGATAATGACCAATAATCCCGTAAGGAAAAAAATAATAATCGGGTTTTTCAGAGAAAAAGCAACTATATTTTGAATGAATTTTTGCATAATCTATTCTCTATTTTCTTTGTTCTGTTCTCTTAATTATTAAGCGATTCAAAAATCAACAATTGGTTTTTGGTAATAATTTTTTCGTTTTCTGAAAGCCCTTTTTTAAGATAGGTTGTGTTGTTTTTCTTGGTTAGAATTTCCACTTCACGAGCTTCGATATTGCAATCGTCTTTGTAAACCAAAACATAGTTTTTGTTGTTGAAAAACACAATGGACGAAGTAGGGACAGCAACTTCCTGTTGGTTTAATTTTTTAAGAGCAATAATATCTGCAATCATTCCAGGTTTTAGTTTGAAATCTTTATTGTTCAAAACAATTCGTGCTTTTAAAACACGTGCTTCTTGATCTAAAACTTGAGAAATCACATCAATTTTTCCTATGAAAACTTCATCTGGATAGGAAATAGTCTTAATTTCGACCTCCATTCCTTGGGCTACGTGAGCAATATCTGTCGAATAAATATTTGCCATTGCCCAAACGTCATTCAAATCTGAAATCGAAAAAAGCGAAGCTCCATCATCCGTTACAGTCGAGCCAGAATTGATGTTTTTTTCGGTAATAATTCCCGAAGTTGGGGCTTTAATCTGAAATACATTTTTTGTAGAACTTGCACTAAACAAGCTCAAATTATTCTCTACTTTTTGCTTTTCAGATTCCAAGATGCGAAGTTCATTTTTGGCTTCGATGAGTTCTTTGTTGGACGAAATTCCGTCTTTAAAAAGTTGTTCTTTTGCATCTAAATCAACTTTTGCAATTTCGATTTGAGATTTCAAAGAATTCAATTCCGCTTGAAGCGAAGAAAGCTCTGTACTTTGCATTTCGGCTAAAACCTGACCTTTATTTACCGAATCTCCTAACGAAAAATAAGTGTTTGAAATGATTCCATTTACAAGACTTACAAAATTGATAACCTTATCTGGATTCGCATCGATACTTCCTGTTAGATGAATTCCTTCAACCACATTTTCTTTGGTTACGGTTGTAATTTCGATAATGTTTTTGGTTTTCTCATCCAGGCAGAATTTCTCTTTCTGAACAGATTTGAAATCTTCTCCTTTATTTTTACATCCAATAAGAAATAAAATGGAAATAAATAAAGGTATATATGTTAAATGGTTATTCATATTATGATGTTTTTAATTATTAAAATCTTTTCCTAAAAAATAATTGAGTTCTTCTGCTTTTTTGTTTACTTCTTTTTGCGCTTCAAGTATGATTTTTTTGTTCCCCAAATAGGCATTTATAAAGTCAATATATTCGAGCATACTTGCATTTTTTGAAATTAAATTTTTAGTGTAATTCTCTAAAAGTAAATCCAAGTTTTTTTCAAAATCAGGTTCTATATTGTTCACGAAATCAACAGCTTGTTGTATAGATATATAAGCTAATAAGATTTCGTTTTCGATAGTTAGAACGGTTTGTTCTTTTTGAATTTTTGCACTTTCTATACTAATTTGAGCTTTTTTGATTCCTCCTTTGTTTCGGTTGAATACAGGCAAATCGAACGAAACTCCAAATCCTACAAAGTCGAGCATTGTATTTCCGTTTCGGTCGTAATTAACTCCAAACGTCATATCGGGAATTCGCTGTGCTTTTTCGTAAGACAATAACTTGTTTGAATATTCTTCTTCCAACAGTGCTAATTTGTAATCAGGACGATTTTCTTTAGCATTTTCGACAATTTGGTCAATAAAAATGGCTTCATAAGGGTTGGTGTTTTTTACAAATCCGTCATCTGTGATTTCAATGGAAACCGTGGGATTGGTGCGAAGCAACAGCTTTAATTCTTTTTGGATTTCGTTGGATTCTCGAGTGAGTTCTAAAATCTCTTTGTTGATTTCGAGTTCTTGTGCTTTGAGTCGGATATATTCTGCTTTGGAAATGTTTCCTTTCTCTAATTGATTTTTGTAAGCATTGGTTAGTATAGAAATGTGATCAATCAGGTTTTGATGTACTTTTATGGATTGTTGAGTATGCTGTAAATCGGTCAGTTGATTGCGAAGTTCGAGTTTCAGACCTCTTAATAAATCTTCAAAATACTGTTCCGCTTTTGATACATCAACCTGCTCCAAAGCGATGAGTTTTTTGCGTTTTCCTGCTGTTTGTACAAGTTGGTTGAGCTCAAAAGCGATTTGCTGATTTCTTCCGAAGTTTCCAAAAAATGGTGGAGAAGGCTCTACTTCACGTGCTCTCCAAAGATTGATTTCGCTTATCGAAAATTCTGGATTGGGCCATAATTTAGCTTGAATGACTTCCGCTTTTTGGCTTTCGATATTGAGTTTTTCGGAAATCAACAGAAGATTATTTTGCAAAAACATTGTTTCTGCTTCTTCCCTTGAAATTTTAAGTGTTTCCTGTGCTTGTAATTGTAGCCCCAAGGCTATACTTACACAGAATAAAATAATACGTTTCATTTTACAACATTTTCTGATGTTGCAAAAGTGAATGTATTGACCTTAAAAAGACCTTAAAGGATATAAAATTTGGCTTAAGATAGTTCTAGTATTTTTAGGATTCAAAACTTACAACAAAAGTGTTTTCTGAATTTTGTGAATGGTAGTCAACGCTAGCGTTGTGAATTAATAAAATCTTTTCAGAGAGAACCAATCCGAGTCCGAAACCTTGTTTGTTTTGAGAATTTTCTCCTCTAAAAAAATGGGAGAATAAAAATTTTTGTTCTTCTTCTGAAAGTGTCTTTCCAGAATTTGAAATCAAAACTTTAAGAGAATTGGAGGTACAATCCAACGTAATTTTAGCTTTTTGATTATCGGAATAATGAACGGAATTGGTAAGTAAATTTAAAAAAGCTTGTTTGATTAGAGGTTCATTAGCCTTATAGTTTAATTTTTTTTCGTCAAAATCATTCGGAATAAAATTCACCTCAAAATTAAAATCAGGATAAATAGAATTGAGTTCTGCAATACAATCAAAAACAACATCATCAATACGAATAAGATTTTTTGAGATTTCTTGTCCTACTTTGATTTTAGAAATTTGAAGCAACACATTGATAATATTTCCGAGTGATTTTGCTTTTTGTGTTTGCAGTGAAATGTCCGATTTTAGTTGATCGATGTCTTCTGCTTTTTGCAACTTTTCTAATTCAGAAACCAAAACTGCAATCGGAGTTTTCAGTTCGTGTGAAATATGTTGAATGCTGTGTTTTTGAAATAAAAAGGCATCATTGGTTCGTTTGGTAAGTTCGTTGAATTTTTCAGATAAATTCTGTAACTCGGAGGTTGTAGTTTTGATTTTTAGAGGATTATTATTTTCGTTACTCAAATCATAATCTTCAATTTTTTCGGTTAATTCCGAAATTGGTTTAGCGATAATATTAGATAAGTAAAGAGATACTAAAACCACAATAATAACAATAGCTACAAAAATTCCGATAAGTACTTTTTGAAGAAAATCTTTTTTAGAATGTCCAAAAAAATCATAAGCTTTGCTTATTGCATAATAGTTTTTTGAATCG
Organism: Aequorivita sp. 609; assembly: GCF_014212065.1. Classification (NCBI taxonomy): domain Bacteria; kingdom Pseudomonadati; phylum Bacteroidota; class Flavobacteriia; order Flavobacteriales; family Flavobacteriaceae; genus Aequorivita; species Aequorivita sp. 609. The sequence continues at coordinate 7,047 of NZ_JACJVM010000210.1, forward strand.
TTTTCAAGATAAACTCCAATCAAATCATAACCATCTTCTTTGGTTTCGATCCAATTGTTAGCGACAGATAATCTGTTGAGAATCGAATTCGCTTTAGAAATATCAAGGCTATCAATACTTGAAAATATAAGGTTTTTATTGTTGTCATAGATAAGCATTTTTTCATCATAAAAATCGTGAATATCTTGTTTGTCTAACAAACGTGAAACCTCTTCACTCATTTTATTGAACTCATCAACAAGACCAACCGTATATTTGATTTTGGAGAATTGTTGCTGTTGAAATTCTTCCTCACGATGCTCTGAAAACAAAACATAGACGATAATCAAGGAAACAGCCGACAATAAAGTGACGGTACTCGAAAAATAGATTAATATTTTGTTTCTAATTTTCATTCTATGTCCAAATAATATCCATAACCAATTTTAGTTTTAATTGAGTTTTTCCCGAAGGGCTTGTCAATTTTGTTTCTTAAAAAGTTAAGATACACTTCAATCGTGTTTGTGTTTACGTCCATAGAAGTTCCCCAAATTTCTTTTATGAGCTCATTTTTTGAGATGATTTCACTTGGCTTTTTACAAAGCTTGACCAAAATTTGATATTCTCTTGGAGTAAGTAAAATTTCCTGATTTTGGCGGGTTACTTTCTTTTGAGCGACATTGATACTTATATCTAATGCATTGATGATTACTTGTGAATGAGATTCCGTATTTTGACTTCTTTTGATAAGAGAATTTATCCGTAAAATAAGTTCTTTCATAAAGAATGGTTTGGTCAGATAATCATCAGCACCACTATCAAAACCTTTTATTTTGTCTTCAAGTTCATCAAAAGCGGTAAGCATCAAAATGGGAGTATGCGTATTATAAGTTCTGAATTCCTTGCACAAATCATATCCGTTTTTCTTTGGTAAATTAATATCCATCACTACACAATCGAACGATTCTTTTTTTAGGAAACGTTCTGCTAAAAAGCCATCAAACACACTTTCAACTACAAAACTTTCGGAAGAAAGGGCTTCCGAAATATTTTTGTTAAGTGTTGATTCGTCTTCTATTACCAAAATTCTCATAAATGCAAAGGTAAAAAATTGTGTATGATTGTTTTAGTATAGGTTAAAAATGGCTCTTTTGGTTTTTTGAGCGTTGGCTTGTGTGTGGGCAAAAACCAAATGTGCCATTTGTGCGGTTGGCTAAAATTGTTTTAAAATGTGCGGTGCTAAAAAACAAAATAGTCTTGGGTCAGATTATTCTTCTCTTTGTTTCGGGACTTTTAAATTTTAGTACGTTGCTCAAATCAGCTTGCAGATAACGTGTTTGTATAAGAATAGTTGCGGGTTGGCGTGCGAGGATTTTCCGTAGGAAAATCAGAAGCAAGCAAACGAGCAACAACCTTTGTTTTAGCACTAAACCGCAATTATTTTTATACGGTGTTGTGCATAGTACTTTTTATTTTTTCAATTTCAGATTCAATTTCCGCAAAGTCTATAAATCCGTTTTGATTGGTTGTTTTTTTTACTGTTTTTTTCCAAAAAGGAAAAGCCCAAGTTAAGGAAGTTCCATAATTTTCCCAAGTTCCGTTTTCATTCTCAAATTCATACTCGTTTTTGAATGGGAATTTTCCTTTGTAATAATCTATTCTCCTTTTTTTACAGGTCAGAAACCGCAAAAAATCATTAAATCCTTTATTCAAGTCGTCATATTTCGGGTCATAATGTAAGTGACTAATTCCGAAACCAACGGTCAGTTGTCCGCTTTGGTCAAGTTCAATCCAAATTGACGATTCCTCTTCGTTTTCCGAATCCAAAGTCAGATGAGTTCCGTTTTCAAATTCCGAAATCCTTTCAGGAAAATGAGATTCCAAAAGCTCTTTTATTTTACTAAATGTCAATTCGTAGTTCGTCATTCGGGTATTATGCACAACGTTTCGTATATGAAAAGTAGGCGATTACGAAGCGCGAAACTTTCGGTTAAGCACGAAGTTTGATACGAGCCAAAACCTTTGAATTTAGCACTATTTCGCCTGTTTTTTATATACATTGTGTGTGCCCAGCATGGGCATCTTTTACTTTACCGAAAGGTAAATAATTAATCTAGAGGGTGCAAGTCCCTTATGGGCAGGGGTAACGCTTTGAACCATTAGTAAGCTGCAAGGTGGAGTGTCTATATTTGTTGTGACAACTTAATTAAGCCCTAAATGATTAAATTTAACATATGGCAAGAAAACATGAAAACGATTTTAAGGTTCTAATCGTAGAATTAGTAAAATCAGGTA
>NZ_JACJVM010000211.1:0-14068 GCF_014212065.1 Aequorivita sp. 609
AATAATTGTGCCTGAAATAAAAAAGAGCTTACGGATCTATTCTTTCTATCTGTAAGCCTAGAATTATATTGTCAAAAATTAATAAAGAAATTAGTTGTTTTTTATCTCAGTTCTTTGTTAGATTATGAAGTAAGGCTTAAAGCAATTCAGGATTCAATTAAAACCACTTTTAATCCTGATGATTTAATATCTATGAGAATCTCTAATCCCGAATGGAACGAAAGTATCTATGGAGGCGATAATATATTCAGTATTGCCGTTAGAGATGTAGTGAGGAAGGATAGAGAAGAAGATAGAGATGTTATTGCGTTAAAATTTGATATAATATTCACGGATCTTTTCGGAGAGGAATTAATGCGTATGGAGAATGTCACCCTCGAACCACCATTTCCTTTAGAAAATGGAAGGGAAGGTTTAACGAAAATTTTAAGCGGCCCTCTTACCTATACTATGCCCTATAATAGTTATTCAAAACAAGGACAGGACGTTATAGCTCTAAAGAATCATTACAAGAACAATAAAACTCATATTAATTATCAAATCAATTCCGTAGTATTTAATGATGGCACAGTCTTAAATAAAAAATAAGAAAACCAAATTATTGTTTAAGGCTTTTGTCCTTGCTTCAGTACGAAACAAAATACACCTCCAGCTTTCAAGCATCAATTCCAGAGCACGCTAAGGATAAATTGTGGTTTTTATAAAATTTTGAAAACAAAATACATTAACACGTAAGAATGAAGCGAGACGAAAAATATTATGGAGAAGTTTGGCTTGAGAATAATGACCAGGAAAAAAAGTTTGCGGTTCTGTCATTCCATGATGATGAAATATTAATTGAAACTAATCTTCATTCTACAGAAAGATTTTATAAAGAACCCCAAATTTTAGGCGCCTTTAACGGATTAGGTTTTTTAACCTTTGTGGATTGCCATATTCAACAGTCAACTTCTGGTGTGTCCGAAGTTCGAATTTATAATCCGACCTATACCTTTATTGGTCTTTCTCACTTTGTAGACCCCTTTAAATTAAAGATTAATCAATTCTATGTAGTTAATGAAGCAATTGTTAAATGGGTGAATCATCGTACGTGGTATGACCTCAAACATAAACAACTTAATTCGACAGAGTTTAATGATGAATATCTGATTTCAGACAAAAATCTTAAAATTACGATTAGGCATTATTTAAATCTTCAGAGTAATAGAGCCGAGTTAAATATTAAAAACAAAGGCGAAATTTCGTTCCAAACCGAAGAATATATTGATATTCTTGAAGCTATTGAAATCTACGACCACTTTCAAAGAGTTTTGCAATTACTACGCGGAGGTTCTGCGCAATTCGACAAATTTGGATTTAAGTGCCCATCGTGTGATGATTGGCAGGAAGTTTATTATAACGATAAAAAATTAACCAAATCAAAGAACAACTATGTTCATACTACGTATTTTGAGGTTAAAGATGATTTACATAAAGTTTTAAATGGTGCTTACTCTAACGAAATATTTAAATTCTGTTTAGATAAATTAATGGAAAACTTTATTTCCCGACAGAGTAGTTATAATAAAAGATTTACAAACAGCATCATAGCATATGAGGCTTTTATTAAACGTCATTCGGATAAACAGGGGGGTAAGTTATCAAGAGGTCTACAATACCATCAAAATATATTTATTCTCATTAGCCAAATGGATAAAGAGACTTGGAAAACATTTCCAAGTAAAGTAGTTAGATCCAGAGATTATCATACGCATAGTAATTTAGGGAACAGAGACATCTTTACAGAATATGAATTACTGTACATTAGCCTTCTTATTGACTTCGTCATAGGTTATCTATTATTAGAAACGGTTGAAGTTTCCGAAGAATTACTTGATAAGTTTGTTCAACACGGAAGAAGTGTTTTCATTGATATGCAAAAAACGAATTCAATTTTGTCCGCCAATCCGTTGCTTAAAAAAAAGTAATAATCTTCGAAATTTAGCCCACCGCACACCCATTTGCTTCCAGTCGGTTCTTTTCGCTCGTTCGTGCCTCACTCTCTACAATCACCCACTTCCAGCAACGCGCAGCAAGAGTAGCCCACCATTCATTTCCGTTGCACTACAATTCATTCAGGGCCACACTTGCTATTTCAACTCCTGAGTATCATTATAATTGCACAACCTTTGCACGTAATTATTTGTACATTTGTAGAAATTATGAAACTATTCTTTTCCATATCAATGTCTATTTTATTCTTTTTTCAGGGAATTAGCATAGATATGGACTTTTGTGGGCCAATTAAAGAAATTTCAAGTATTATTACCCATTATCAGGATCATAAAATTTATGGCGACTCTTTCCTTGAATATGTAATTGAAGATTACATTGACAATGATGCAAAAAATGAAGGGCATCATAATAACCCAGATAAGGAAAATACACCAGTTCATTCTCATAATCAATGTTGTCATCCTTTAGTATTATTTATTGCGAACAACAATTCGGCCCTAATCAATCGACTAAAGTTTGAAGATAAAGAGCCGTTCAATTTATATACAGTTAACTTCTATTCCAGATATCTGGAATCTCTCTTCCAACCCCCGCGAGTATAATTCAGTTTTTTTTAAGGATAGCTATATCCTAACGTGATGCTTCTCAAAGTAAGCATTGCTTTATAAATGCGTTGCACCCATTCGCACCGTAAATTTTCAACTGAATTAATACATATTTATGATTAATAAAATCATTTCATTTTCCATTAATAATAAATTTATTATTGGGCTATTTATAGTGGTGCTTATTGGCACAGGCATATACTCAATGGCCACTATAAATTTGGGTTCCGTGCCTGATATTACCAACAATCAAGTTCAAGTTATAACAACTGCCCCTAATTTGGGAACGGAGGATATTGAGCAATTTGTAACCTTTCCCGTAGAATTGGCAATGGCAAATCTTCCAGACGTTATCGAACTGCGTTCGATCTCTCGTTTTGGACTGTCCGTGGTAACCATTGTTTTTAAAGACGAAGCAGGAACCTATCTGCCACGACAATTGGTCCAAGAAAAATTAACCGCAGTTGCGGAAGAAATCCCTGAAGGTTTTGGCACGCCTTTTATGGCGCCCATTACCACGGGCTTGGGCGAAATATTGCAATATACCTTAAAGGTTAAAGAAGGGTATGAAGAAAAATATGACGCAATGGAACTGCGCACCATTCAAGACTGGATCGTGAAACGCCAGATGGCGTTAGTCCCGGGAGTTGTTGAAGTAAATGCTTTTGGAGGCTATGTAAAACAATATGAAGTCGCTCTTAATCCTGCTAAACTAAAAAGTTTTGGCATCACAATGCACCAGGTCTTTGAAGCCCTTAAAGTGAACAATGCCAATACGGGTGGAGCTTATATTGAAAAAAACCACCAAGCCAATTTTATCCGTGGGGAAGGGCTGGCACGAAGTATCGCCGATTTGGAAAACACCGTTGTGACCACTCAAAATGGAAGCCCTGTTTTGGTAAGGGACGTTGCCGAAAAAGTGGGTTACGGTAACCAAGTGCGTTATGGTGCATTTACCCAGGATGGTCACGAATCTGTGGGTGGCCAAATATTAATGTTGAAAGGACAGAACCCAAGTAACGTTATAGAAAATGTTGAAAAGCGTATAGCCGAAATCCAAAAATCCTTGCCTGAAGGCGTGTATATCGATACATTTTTAAGCCAAAGCGAACTGATTGAGAGAACCACAAGTACCGTTAAAACAAATCTAATTGAAGGGGCACTCATCGTAATATTCGTTTTGGTACTCCTTTTAGGTAGCTTCCGTGGCGGTTTGATAGCAGCTTCGATAATCCCCTTGTGTTTATTGTTCGCATTTATTTTGATGAAGCAATTTGGTATTTGGGCAAATTTAATGTCCTTGGGTGCAATTGATTTTGGAATTATTGTTGACGGCGCGGTAATTATAGTGGAGGGAACGGTTTTTCACATTCATCAACGGATGAAGAAATCCAATGCAATTATGGGACAATCCGAGATGGATGAAATAGCCTATGATTCTTCTAGTAAAATGATGAATTCTGCCTTTTTCGGTCAACTAATCGTTCTCATTGTTTTTACACCTATTTTGTTCTTGACAGGTGTGGAAGGAAAAATGTTCCGCCCAATGGCCTTTACCTTTGGATTTGCAGTTTTAGGCGCTATCATCCTTTGTCTTACCTATGTGCCAATGATGTCGTCATTATTTTTAAAACCTGCCAAAAACCAAAATAGTTGGTTTGCCAGATTTGAAAATCGGATGGATAGGATAAGCGATAAAATTATGGGCCTTTTGAATCGCGTGTATCTGCCCATACTGAATTTTTCACTTCGTTTTAAAGCAGGGGTCGTAATAGGTGCGGTTGCCTTGCTATTGATTGCAGGATTTGTATTCAAAAATATGGGAGCTGAATTTATCCCGAAATTTGATGAGGGCGATATTGCGTTTCAAGCATTAATAAAACCGGGGAGCAGTCTTACAGAGACCATCGAGGCTTCAAAGAAACTCGAAAATCTAATAAATGAATTTCCTGAAGTTAAAACTGTAGTTTCAAGAATCGGGGTAGCCGAAATCCCAACCGACCCGATGCCAATGGACATTGCGGATAGTTACATTATTCTTGAAAAAGATAAAAGCAAATGGACTTCCGCCGACAGCAAAGAAGAACTCATTGAAAAAATACAAGAAAAGATTTCGGTTGTTCCCGGTGTCAATTTTGTATTTACCCAGCCCGTGGAACTTCGTTTTAATGAGTTGCTAACTGGAGTTCGTGAGGACGTGGCAATCAAATTGTACGGAGAAGATTTGGATGTGTTGGCAGATAAGGTACAGGAAATCGCAGCGGTAATACGTGAAGTACCGGGTGCAGCAGACCTTAACGTAGAGGCTACAAGCGGTTTGCCACAAATGACAGTGGTGTATAACCGCGCAAAAATGGCACAATACGGTGTAACTGTGGATAAATTGAATGATTATGTAAGTGCCGCCTTTGCAGGCGAAAAGGCAGGTGTGATTTTTGAAGGCGAAAAGCGTTTTGATGTGGTTATCAGGTTGGCAGAGGACTTTAGGCAAGACATCAATAGCTTAAAAAACCTTTACATAGACCTGCCGAACGGTGCTCAAGTGCCTCTAAAGGAAGTTGCGGATATCAGTTATAAAGCTGGGCCAATGCAAATTTCAAGAGACAACACTATGCGTCGTATATCTGTGGGTGTAAATGTTCGTGGACGCGATGTAAAATCGATGGTCGAGGAAATTCAGCAAAAACTGGAAACGGAAGTGGAACTGCCACCAGGTTATTACGTCACTTATGGAGGATCATTTGAAAACCTGCAACGTGCATCAGACCGATTGATGATAGTAGTGCCCATCGTTCTACTAACAATATTTATCCTGCTTTATTTCGCTTTAAATTCATTTTCACAGGCTTTGATGATTTATATGGCAGTGCCTTTGGCGGCAATAGGCGGGGTTTTCATTTTGTTGATCCGTGGAATGCCTTTCAGTATTTCGGCAGGGGTCGGGTTTATCGTACTCTTTGGAGTAGCGGTTTTAAACGGTCTGATACTCATAAACAAATTCAATGAACTAAAAGAAAGTGGAATGACAGATTTAAAAAAACGTATATACGAAGCTACGCACGAACGTTTACGTCCCATTTTATTGACTGCCATTACCACAATTATGGGCTTTATCCCAATGGCGGTTTCCACCTCTGGTGGTGCAGAAGTACAGCGACCATTGGCAACAGTAGTCATTGGAGGAATGCTTACGGCAACATTTTTGACCTTGGTGGTTATTCCTATTCTTTACTATTGGCTGGAATCGAGAAAGGAACGAAACAATACAAAGGGGGATATAAGCTATGTCAACAGGTCAACAAACATTATAACGGTATTATTGATGGTTGGAGGTTTGATGGCTTCTGGAACTTCATTTGCCCAAGACAATAGTCAAGATGGTACAATTCCAAAGACCTTGACCATTGATGAGGCCATTGCTATGGCAAAACAGAATTATCCTACGCTCAAGGAAAGTCAGGCATTTATTGAACGGGAAAAGGCGATGAAAGGCACCAGTTTTGACCTTGGCAGCACCGAAGTTTTTACAGGCAAGGAAGAATATGGCAATAATCTTCCTGGAGTTCAAACAACCGTTGGTGTGCAACAGGGAAATATTGATTTGCTTTCCGGGTTTTCAAAATCGAAATTTTACAAAGAACGTATTGCCTTGGGAGAAAAGTTTTTTGTGGCAAGTGAACAACAGTTGGTGCGTAATGTGATGCAGGCGTATGACCAAATTAATTATTACAAGGCACAGTTGCGTTTTGCTGACCAATTGGACAGTACTTATGCCAATTTTAAGAACGCTGCCCAACTTAGGTATGACACAGGAGAAACAGGCAAGTTGGAGTTTATTGCAGCCTCTTCCGAATTTCAGCAGATACAAGTATTAAAACAACAAGCTTTTGATGATATTGAAATCGCCAAACGTGCCTTAAAGCAATATTTGGGAACCGATGAAAACATCGAGACGGTTGATGGCGTTTACGAGCCATTGGATTTTATGGCTACATTAGATTCAACTTCAGTGGCAAATAATCCAATGTTGCAATATGCCTTGCAAAATGCCGAAGTAAGCAAGGCAAACGTGGGTGTCGAAAAATCCCAATTTCTACCTAAATTTAGTTTATCGTATGGCAGACAAGTTGTAGATGAAGTGTCAGGCTTCAATACTTTTCAGGCAGGCATTAGCATTCCACTATGGTTTTTTCCGCAAAAGGCAAGAGTCAAGTCAGCTAAGGCAGACGCAATGATGGCAGAATATCAATATTTGGAACAAAAAGAAGTTACGGAAAGCCGTGTTTCGCAATTGCTCCAATCCCTCGAAAAAACTAAGAAGACCTTGCAATATTATAAAGAAGGCGCACTGCTATTGGCAGAGGAACAGATAGCCACGGCACAGTTGGCATCCAAGGAAGGCGAAATTGATTACGTTAATTACATTACAATTCTAAACAGTGCCATCCGCATCAAACAAAACCATTTACAATACATAAACCAGTTTAACCAGCAGACGATTGAGATACGATACCAACTGGGCAATTTATAATCAAAAAAAAGGAAAAATGAAGAATATATTAGTAATAAGTACCGTATTGTTTACACTTATGTTTATGAGTTGTAACGATGCCCCAAAATCTGAACTCGGGCATAACGAAGCGGAGGTTGGGGAAGATGCGCACGGCGAAGGCCACGACGAGGAAGAAGGAGTTGTAGTGCTTACAAAGCAACAGGCCGAAAACATCGGTTTAAAAACGAAAACTCTGGAGGAACGAACTTTAGGAAACAACATTAAGGTAACAGGAACGCTGGAACTTTTTCCACAGGATAAGGCGAACATCAGTCCGTTTGTTGGTGGAAATGTGAGTTCCATTAAGGTAGTACCTGGAGATAATGTAAGTAAAGGACAGGTATTGGCATATATTGAGCATCCCGATATCATTGCAATGCAACAGGAATTTCAGGAAAAAAATGACGAACTGGTCTTTTTGAAACAGGATTTTGAACGCAAGCAGACCCTTTATGATAAAGGCGTTTCTTCTGGCAAGGAATTTCAGATGGCGCAGTCAAAATTTCGTTCCACCACATCCAGTGTCAATGGGTTGCGTTCCCAATTGAAACTGTTGGGCATTAATCCCGACAAAGTGGCGGAAGGTCAAATATATTCCGCTGTTCCCATTACCACGCCAATAAGTGGATACGTGGCAGAAGTAAATATAAGTTTGGGCGATTATGTGGGCGCACAATCCAAAATGTTCTCAATAAGCGATAACTCAAAAATTTACGTCAATTTTAAAGTATATGAAAAGGACATATACCAAATAGAGAAAGGGCAACAAATATATTTTTCCACGGCCTCCCACCCGGACAATTTGCTTAAAGCCACCGTTCGGTCTGTTGGTAAAACCTTTAACACCGACCCAAAGGCTTTGGAAGTCTTGGCGGATATTGAAAACAAGGATAAAAACCTATTGCCGGGAATGTATGTGGAAGGGCGCATAGTGCAGGGCGAGAAAAAAGGTTTCGCTATTCCTGAAGCTGCTATCATAAAAGAAGGCGAGCAATCCTTCATTTTCATTTTGGATGAAGACGAAGAAATGGAAGCGGGCAAAATGAAATTCAAAATGATACCCGTAACGGTTGGTATTACTGATTTAGGCTTTGTTGAAGTCAATCTTCCTGCCGAAGTTTCAAAGGATGCCAAAGTTGTCATAAGTGGAGCTTATAACCTGTCTTCGGAAATGGTTAAAGGCGAACTGGAACACGCACATTAATTCAATCACCATCAAAGATTTTGATTCCGGGTTTGTTTATCGTCTTAATAAGTTAGTTAAAAATTAAAAAACAGGCTCGGTTCAAAATCGATTAAAAATTTAAAAAAATGAAGGAAATAAAAGCATTTATAAAACCGAACCGGATCCAAAGGGTAATTGAAGCTCTTGCTGATAGTGGTTTTAAAAGTATGACCCTGTCACAAGCAGAAGGCACGGGAGCGTTCAAGGCAAAAGGCGCAAGACCGTCGCTGGATTTTCACGTGACAGATAGTCCAGTGGTCAAGCTGGAACTGGTTTGTCAAAATGAGGAAGCCCAAGCCGCAATTGAAACAATTCTAAGAAATGGTAAAACGGAAGAACCAGGAGACGGGATTATTTATATCGCAAATATAGAAGATGCCTTTCACATTAAAACGGGGGAATCCTTAAAACGTTTCGACCTGTAAATCAATTTATAAACAAATGGAAAAAATAGTTCAATTTTTAGAAAGCAAAGGAATAAGGCCTACTGCAATGCGCCTTTTGACCTATAAGCGGTTGGCAGAGTTGAATGTGGCCATCAGCCTTGGCGATTTGGAAAAGGATTTTAAGGTCAGTGAAAGAAGTACCCTATTTAGAACTATGAAAACCTTAGAAAAAAAAGGTGTTGTGCATCAAATTGAGGATGGTACAGGAGTCATAAAATACGCTCTTTGCGAAGAAAATTGTGAGTGCGAGGTCGGCAACGACCTTCATTTACACTTTCGTTGCAACAATTGTAATGAAACGGTCTGTTTAACAGAGCATAAAATCCCTCATATCAACTTACCCGATGGTTATATCACGGAGGATATCAACTTAGTAGTAAAAGGTATTTGCGAAAAATGCAGCGGCCATTCCAGAAATTAAAAGAACAGTATTATGGCTGAACTAAAAAAATCATTGGGAACCCTTCGTCTCACTTTTTACGGTGTAGGTACTATTGTGGGCGCAGGAATATACACGGTAATTGGTGCCGCAGCTGGTCAAGCTGGCACAGACCTTTGGTTGAGTTTTATTTTTGCGGCTATTGCGGCAAGTGTGTCGGCAATGTCTTATGCTGAATTATCCTCAACCTATCCGAATGCGGGTGCGGAATTTATTTTTGTACGCAAGGCGTTTCCTAAGATTGATATTCCGTCTTTTCTCACGGGCTGGACGATTGCGTTCCACAGTTCGGCCACCATTGCAGCGGTGCTACTGGCTTTTTCAGGCTATTTCAACACTTTTTTTAGTATTCCTTCCCTACTTGTCAGTTATGGTGTTTTGGTTATGCTCTGGTTGATAAGCATTACGGGCATCAAGAAATCATCTACCGCTAATATCATTATGGTTAGTATTCAGCTCTTGGGATTGTTCCTTCTTATAGCGTTCGGACTTTTGGAAACAGGCCCACCAAAAGCAGCATTTTTTAAAGTTGAATCCTTTTCCGGTACTTTGGCAGCAACGGCTACCTTGTTTTTTGTTTATACTGGCTTTGAACATATGGCGGCTTTGGGTTCAGAGGTAAAAAACCCTGGCAAGACAATTCCTCGTGCCTTTCTATTGACAATGGTTTTTACAACCGTCATCTATTTGCTCATATCTTTTACGGTACTCAACATTGCCGACCCGTCAGAACTGGCAAAAGTGGATTCGCCACTTTCACTTGCGGCCTCCAACCTCAACAGTTGGTTGCCCGTTGCCTTGGCCGTAGCAGCACTTTTCGCCACTGCCAATGCGGCTTTTAGTGGTATAATTTCTATTAGCAGGTTGCTTTTTGGAATGGCAAGCGTGGGCGAACTACCAAAATTTATGACCAAAACCAATGCACAGAAAGTTCCGTGGGCAACTACCCTTGTAGTTATGGTAGCAGTTGCTGGATTTATATTGTTGGGAGATATCAAAATCGTAGCGGGAATGTCATCTTTGGGTGCATTGCTTGTTTTTGTTGCCGTGAACATTGCACTTATCGTATTGCGTTTCAAAGCACCCAATAAAGAAAGACCATTCAAAGTTCCTTTATCCATTGGAAAAGTTCCAGTATTGCCCATATTGGCGATACTCATTAGTTTGTCCTTGGTAATTCAATATGATTGGGAAGTATATACAGCATTTGTGGGAGCTATTGCAGTAGGCATTATCTTGGATTATTTTTTGGACAAAAAGTCAAAAGATGAAATAGACCCTGAAAAAGAAAAGGAGCTTTTTAACCATTAATCTAATGTTATGGACTGGATGTTTGAAGATTTTAAAACCGAACTGGATAACCTAAATCCTTACGAAAATGGTAACGCGATCATTGAGTTTGACGATACTAAAACGAATGAAGGTGAAAATTGAGGAAGCAATTAATGCAACAAATTACAAGGTAACAAGAAAAAATAAAAATCAATGGAAGCTATATTAAAATCAGAAATTACCTGTCCAAACTGCGGACACAAAAAAGTAGAAGATATGCCAACAAATTCCTGTCAATTCTTTTATGAATGTGAGAAGTGTAAAACTGTTCTAAAACCAAAAGAAGGTGATTGTTGTGTGTATTGTTCTTATGGTTCTTTGCCCTGTCCTCCTATCCAGTTAACAAGAAAAGATGAATGCTGATGCAAATGCAATTCCTGTGCATAACCTTTTAAAGTATCTTTAAAGAAAATTTTAATAAAATGAAAGCAGCTACATCCCGGCCCTTAAGCCCAAAAGTTAATAAAGAAAAAACAGGCTGGAAAACCCACTGGGACCTTCTGCTTGCCTTGCTGATTTTGGTTATACTGTTAACATTGGAATATGGGTTTAACCTCGACATACCCACTATACCTTTATTGGCAATTAACCTCATTGCTTATCTTCTCGCCGGAAGAAAAGTTTTAGATCTCGCTTGGCGAAAGTCAAAAAGAGGCGATTTCTTCAATGAATTTGTATTGATGAGTGTGGCAACAATCGGCGCATTCATCATTGGAGAATATGAAGAAGGTGTTGCCGTAATGGTATTTTACCAAATAGGCGAATGGTTTCAGGACTCGGCAGTTAAGCGCGCCAAAAGAAGCATTAAAGCCTTGCTTGATATAAGGCCTGATGAAGTTATCGTTCTAAGAAACGGAAAATCACAGGTTATACATCCTTCAGAAGTAGAAATAGGAGAAAAGATACAAGTGAAACCTGGTGAAAAGGTTGCCTTGGATGGTGATCTCATTTCTGAAAAAGCCTCTTTCAACACTGCGGCATTAACAGGGGAGAGCAAACCAGATACCAAATATAAAGGTGAACAGGTACTGGCCGGGATGATCAATCAAAACACACTTGCAGAAGTAAAGGTAACCGCCCTGTTTAGGGATAGTAAACTCAGCAAGATCTTGGAAATGGTACAGGATGCCACCGCACGTAAATCACAGACCCAACTCTTCATATCCCGTTTTGCCAAAGTATATACCCCAATCGTATTTTTCCTTGCACTGGCACTTTGTGTAACCCCAATATTTTTTGTGGATGATTATGTGTTTCGGGAATGGTTTTATCGTGCATTGGTATTCTTGGTGATCAGTTGTCCCTGTGCATTGGTTGTTTCCATACCTCTGGGCTACTTTGGAGGTATCGGCCTTGCTTCCCGAAATGGAATCCTGTTCAAAGGCGGAAACTATTTGGATGTTATGACCCAAGTAAAAACAGTGGTGATGGACAAAACAGGCACCTTGACCAAAGGGGTCTTTAAAGTTCAGCAAGTAGTACCCCAAGGAATTGAAAAAGAAGAACTGATCAAAGTAGCAGCAGCTTTGGAAAAGAACTCGACCCATCCCATAGCCATAGCTGTAACGGATTATGCCGATAATAAACACCAAGGCCTACAAACTTCAAACATTGAAGAAATAGCAGGACACGGCTTGAAAGGCATCGTTGGTAATAAGGAAGTATTGGCTGGAAACCTTAAACTTTTAAAGAAATATGACATAGCTTATCCTGCCGAAGTCGAACAGATTGTAGATACCATAGTGGTATTGTCCATTGATAATAAGTACGCCGGTTATATCACTATTGCCGATGAAATAAAGGAAGATGCATATCAGGCCATCAAGGAAATGCACCGTCTAAACATAAAAACCGTAATGTTATCTGGTGATAAACAAACAGTGGTAGATCAGGTGGCAAAAGTTTTGGGAATTGATGAAGCTTATGGTGGCCTGCTTCCGGACGAAAAAGTGGAGAAAGTGGAGGCTCTTAAAAAAGAAGGAGTAAAATTGGCCTTTGTAGGCGATGGTGTTAACGATGCTCCGGTTATTGCCCTCGCCGATGTTGGTATTGCAATGGGCGGTCTCGGTAGTGATGCCACCATCGAAACAGCAGATGTAGTTATTCAAAACGACCAGCCGTCAAAGATCGTTGCAGCAATAAAGGCGGGTAAAATCACCAAAAACATTGTCTGGCAAAATATCATTCTCGCTATGACAGTCAAAATTATAGTACTTGCATTAGGTGCAGGCGGTGTTGCTACTTTATGGGAAGCCGTTATCGCAGATGTGGGTGTAGCTCTTTTGGCTATATTGAATGCTGTGAGAATACAACGGAAGGATTTATAACATCCGCATACTTATCTTGGCTTCAAAAAGATTGTTTTTCTCGAACGAAAAAAATGTTCCTTGCTCTGGCGGTTGTTGCTATGTTCGCTTCAAAAACTTAATAGACAACCCAGATGTCATTTATAAATTGCTCATTCCTCTACTGATATTTTTATTGTGATATTTTTTATTGGTCAAATCCTCAGGCAAATCCCTAAAGTTTAGCTATTCAGACAGGGTAAGCCTGACATTAACTACTACGGCAAGAAATTCACCTATTTCATTAGCCATTGCCGTTTCTGCTTTTTTTTATGAACCATTAATAGCATTATCATTAATTATTGAACCATTGGTTGAACTTCCAGTTTGGTTTTGACATCACAAATAATATTGTATTATTGTGCTTAATATACTGACCCTAATTTCCTCACCACTAAAGCTAACCTTATTCCTTCTATAGCGGAATTAGATGATTCCAATTTAAGGAAAAAAACCCACCGCACAGCCATTTGCTTCCAGTCGGTTCTTTTCGTTCGTTCGTGCCTCACTCTCTACAATCACCCACTTCCAGCAACGCGCAGCAAGAGTACTCCTTCAATCGGTTCCGTTGCTCTCCACCTCAATCAGTCGCACCCTTGCTTTTTCCCACGCGCATCCAAACGCAGGTAAAGCGGTGTTCGTCAGTCGTTCCGCTTTGTTCCGCAAAAACATATCTGCAAGGGTAAAATGAACTCCCTGCGGTCGCCCTTGCATATACCGTTCACTTGCCAGGTGTCTTGCGCTCCAGTGGGTGCTCGCCACCTGCCGTTCACTTGTTTTGCTTCACACGCTACTCTCCTTCCTCACCCGTGGCTACTCCATCCCCCCAAACCCTAATAAGGTGTTCGCTGCGCTCACCACTTTTTTAATTGGGGGTCTGCCGCCACTTGTTAATTGTGCGAGCCTGCGGGTCGCTTCGGGCTGATCGGGCTGTCACGTTTTTTGCAATCCGCCATTTGCTTTCAGTAGGTTCTTTTCGTTCGATCGTGCCTCTCTCTCTACAATCACTGGAATTCCTACTAATTTTGTGACATTTTTTTAAGCCACTTTATTAGTTTTCCCTCTTAATTTAACTTCCATTTCTAGAGGGGAAATATACCCTAGAGATGAATGTAGTCTTTCATTATTA
>NZ_JACJVM010000212.1:0-19778 GCF_014212065.1 Aequorivita sp. 609
ACTGCCTTTGACTTATAAATATTCCTTTCGGCTTAATTCAAGTCGACTGTCCCACAAATTCTGCTGTTCAATTTTTTCTATAAAGTTTGTTATCGGGTTCATTTTTTAGCTTACGCACAACACGTAAATATACACAATTTAGTAAAATACCCCGAAAAACACCTAATTTTCTCCTCAGCCACCAATATATAGGCCCTTATACAGTTTTTTCTATGCGTTATTTTGTATATCTTTAGGCGTATATCACGAATTTTCAGATGGTTTGATATACAAAATGACTAATTGCAAATTGCGTGAAACTATTATAATTGTGTTGAAACTTTTTAAGTTTAAATAAGCAATATATAACTTCTACCACAATAATTAGAAACTTGTAAATAAATTATCTGAAACTAAAAATGCCCAACGCTCAGTGATTTTTATCATCAATCAAGAAGCAAGAGCCAAAACAGTAGCCAAATTTCCCCCGACCAACGATCAACGACCAATGACCAACAACCCCATTAACCAATACCAAGATAAAGCAGGGATAAAGGCAGGATAAAGCCATATTACTCCTATATATCCAAAACAACTCTCATCCACATAACAAATACACAAATAAAAATTAACGCAAAAAATCGTACCCAAGTCCTTCACAACTTGTGAAATATCAATTTTTATGTATCTCATCTTTGCCTAGAACTTTAAATAATTTTATTATGGCAAAACAAACAGGTATTATCAAGCTAAAAGGAACTATCGACGATATTTCCTTTTACAAAACTGCAGACGGGCACATGGCACGAGCAAAAGGAGGAATCTCTAGAGATAGAATTCTTTCCGATCCGGCTTTCCAAAGAACCCGTGAAAATGGAGCCGAATTTGGTACCGCAGGACGCGGTGGTAAACTCGTGCGTACAGCGCTTAGACACCTTCTACAACATGCAAAAGATAGAAGAGTCGTGGGAAGACTAACCAAAGAGCTTCTTGCAATCATTAAAACAGATGCTACAAATAAAAGAGGTGCGCGTAAAATAGAAGAAGGCGATCTCAATCTGTTAGAAGACTTCGATTTTTATATCAATGCCCCACTGCGAACAACGCTTTATGCACAATTTGATGTTTCCTTTAACAGAACTACAGGCGAATCTACAGCAAACATCGAAGCCTTCTCCCCGGCAATTAGAATCGCAGCGCCCACAGGCACAACACATTTTAAAATTTCATTAGGCGCTGCAGAATTAGACTTCCCAAATATGCAATTTGTATTCTCATCAAATAATACTGGAATTATCCCCTACGACCCTGTAGAAATTCCAGCCTCTTCGTTGATGGCTACCCTTACGGCTTCCTCATCACTGCCGGTGGTACAGGCACTAGGTGTAGAGTTTTTCCAACTTGTAAATGGTGAACATTATCCATTAAAAAATGGAGCTAATAATGCCTTAACTATTGTTAAAGTAGATACCGTGTAAAATATGGAATTCAACCTTACTAGAGTGTATAAAAATGAGGGTACTAATGGTACCCTCACTTTAAACGGACGTTTCGTCTGTTTCTCTATAGAGCTTCCATGGAAGGAAAATCAAAAAAATATCTCCTGTATCACGGAAGGCACATACGAACTAAAACCACGATATTCCAATAAATTCAAAAGACATTTAATACTTCAAGATGTATACAACAGAAATCTAATACTTATTCATCCTGCAAACAATGCGATTAAAGAATTACAAGGATGTATAGCACCGGTTATGCAACTTACAGGAATAGGAAAGGGAATATATTCAAAGTTGGCAATGCAAAAAATGCTATCACTTTTTTATCAAGCAAAAGATAGAAATGAAAAAATTACATTAAATATTAATTCAAATCGATATGAATATCTTAGACAGATACAAAAAACCAACTCCTAAATTTTTTCAAATCCTGAGAAATATAGGTATAGCCTTAGCAACCGCAGGAGGTACAATACTTACAGCACCCGTAACTATGCCCACATGGTTAATTACAACAGCCACTTACCTAGTGGTAGCTGGCACTGTAGCAATAGCAGTTAGCCAGGCAGTAGTAGAAAATCATACCAATAACACTAATAATCAAAGTAATGAACTTTAAAATTGATTCAATATGGATGGGTACCGCTAGCGGTACCTTTCTTTCTACTCTTGGCTATATTAAAATGGAAGATGTCCTCATCACTTCTATACTAGCGATTATCGGTGCTCTAATTAGCTTTATAATCTCCTGCTTTTTAAATATCTACCTAAAACCTAAACTTAAAAAGAGAAAAAAAAGGAATAAAAAATCATAAACTAAATGGCATACAATCATACCCAAAAACCCAAATAAATATTTAACATCCACAGTCCTAAGTCCTAAGTCCTACCGTCCTAAGGGTACAGCAGAATCCTTTAATGCCAAAGTAAAGGCTTTTAGATCACAATTTAGAGGAGTGAAAAACGTAGAATTCTTTCTGTATAGATTAACAACGATTTTTGCCTAAACACAACAATTGTTCTTGATCCCCCACTTCTCGCCTAAATGATATTTGTCTAAACAAAAAAATCCCGACTTTATATCGGGATTTCTTTTTTAATTTGTGACTTGGCTGGGGCTCGAACCCAGGACCACCTCCTTAAAAGGGAGGTGCTCTACCAACTGAGCTACCAAGTCGTCCTTTTGTGGTTTGCCTTTCTTGCTGTAGGCGGGTGCAAATATACTATCATTAATTTGTACTTTCAAAACGAAATTGAATAAAATTTTAAATTAATTTTAAATTGCCTGAATTTCAGTAGCTCACGAATGCATTTTTTATTCTAATTTTGTCAAAACAAAGGGAATTATCTAAAATATAAGCGTTTTTCCCGCTCGAAAATGCTAATAATATAATTTTAAAAGGAAATGAAAATTGTTCTAATAGGGTATATGGGAAGTGGAAAATCTGCAATTGGTAAAAAACTAGCAGAAATTTTAAATCTTCCCTTTAAAGATTTAGATACTGAAATCGAAAATAGAGAAGGAACTACCGTATCCGAAATATTTTCAACTAAAGGAGGAATCTATTTCAGAAAAATTGAAAATACGACCCTAAAAGAGATCCTAGCCCTAAATGAAAGCTTTGTTTTGGCAACTGGCGGAGGTACGCCTTGTTACGCCGACTCAATTACAGTTCTTACCAATCAAGACAATGTAACATTGGTTTACCTAAAAGCGCCGTTAGAAGTACTTACTAAGCGTTTGTTTTTAGAAAAAGATAGTCGCCCATTATTATCGCACCTCAAAACAGAAGAGTTGCTAAACGATTTTATTCGTAAACACCTTTTTGAAAGAGTGTACTACTACAATCAAGCCAACAAAATTGTTGAAGTTGAAAATAAAAGTATAGATGAAGTGGTTAAAGAAATAACTTCAACCTTACTCTAAAACCGCTCTGTCGTTATTTTTTTCAAAAATCACAGAAACATTTTCATTTAAAGACGTTGAAAGCGAAATCCCTTTAAAATCTGCTTTTACAGGGTATTTCTTGTGGTTTCTATCTACTAGAACCGCAGTTTTAAACTGCTTCAAAGGCACTTCTAAGAAATGCTTTATCCCGTAAATTAGTGTTGTGCCGGAGTGTAATACATCATCAACTAGTAAAAGTGACTTGTTTTTGTATTCTTCTGGCTTTAAAGAAGTTTCAATCTTCGAAATAGGATTTTTCTTATCGATATTCACTTCGCATAAAATAACTTTTATAGGAGAGATTTTTTCTAATTCGGCTTTTATCTTTTTTGCAAGTACATACCCATTGCCTATAATTCCAGCAATCACCACTTCTTTTTCATTTACATTGGTTTCATATACTTGATATGCTATTCTTTTTATTTTGTGAGCAATCTGCTTCTTATCCAAAATAACTGTATCTATTTCTTGCATCTACTATGTGTTTTTCAAAATTGTAACTATTCTATTTCGTCCTCCGGGGATTCTATAAAATCATCTAAATCTCTTCTGTCTTTTTTAGTTGGCCTTCCTACACCTTTTTTTCTGTAATAACTCTTAGCATATTGAAGTATTTCATTTGTTTCAAAAGCTTCTTTTGGAGTAATGTCGTTTCTATAAAGTCCTACAAGCTTAGCCCCAACTCGATTTGGGGGTAAATCTAACACTTCAATTTGATAGTTTATCTGATTTTTTCGTAGCGTAATAACATCCCCTGGGTAAACATCCCGAGAGGGTTTTACTATATCGCCATTTACCCGTACAGCTCCTTTTTTACAAGCCTGAGTAGCCATGTTTCTGGTTTTTAAATACCGAACACACCATAAATACTTATCAATCCGCATACATTTATCCTAAAAACAACGTTAATATGATATACAAAAATAGGGGAAAATTGTATCTTGCGCCCACAAAATTGAGATGATGACAAAAATAAAATACGGACTTGCAATTTTTATTGCAATGCTTACTATTACTGTTTCTTGTAAAAAAGATGAAGACGATGGCCCAGAGGTAATTCCGCCAAGAGATCGTGGAGAGGAAGCTATTAGAGCACAAGCTGAAATAGAAGAGTTTCTAGAAACACACTTTTATAACTACGAAGACTTTCAAGCCGATCCAGAAAACTTCAAATTAGTTTTTGATACTATCGCTGGTGATAACGCTTCAAAAACGCCTTTAATTGAACAAGTTTCATATAAGGAAGTAATTGATGCTGTGGATATGGACGTAAAGTATAAGTTATACTATTTAAAAGTTCGTGAAGGAGCAGGGGAGCGACCAAACTTCTCAGATTATACTATTAATACTTACGACGGAAGATTTTTAAATCTTGAATTGTTTGATAACTCAGTAATTCCTGTGCGTTTTAGCCTAGTAGATGGTCCAAGTAGTCCAGGGATTATTAGAGGTTTACAGCAAGCTATCATCGAGTTTAAAGGTGCTGGAAATATAATTTCAAACCCAGACGGAACGCTTTCTTTTGAAGACTATGGAATTGGAGCTGTGTTTGTGCCTTCTGGATTAGGGTACTATCAATATCCACCAGCGGGGGATTTACTTCCTTACGATCAATTAATTTTCTCATTTGAATTATTTGCTTCTGAAGTAGCAGACCACGATAACGATGGAATCCCTTCGTATATGGAAGACTTAAACAATAATCAGATTCTAACTGATGACGATACCGACGACAACGGAGTTCCAAATTATCTAGATAATGACGATGACGGCGACGGTAGACTTACAGAGTACGAAATCGAAATTATTGACGGTGAAATCTTTTTCCCTGATACAAACGGAAATGGAATCCCAGATTATTTAGATCCAACAGTCTAAAACAACAAATTGTTTAGACTAAGATAATAGATGCTTTTAGCTTCTTTAATTAACATTAGGTTTCACGTCTTTTTCTAATGACAATTACATATAAAAAAATCCCCACTTGCTTAAAGTGGGGATTTTTTGTTTCTGATTGTATCGTGTCGACTGCTATTTTCTAGCAATAACTTTTTTAGCCGCAGCAACAATTGCTGAAGCGTTTAATCCGTATTTATCCATTAGTTGTTCTGGTGTTCCAGACTCACCAAAGGTGTCTTGAGTAGCAACAAACTCTTGTGGTGCTGGATGCTGAGTTGAAAGAACTCTAGCAACGCTTTCTCCTAATCCACCAAGGTAGTTGTGCTCTTCTGCAGTAACTACACAACCCGTTTTCTTAACGCTCTTTAAAATCGCTTCGTCGTCCAAAGGCTTGATGGTGTGAATGTTTATTACATCGGCAGATATACCATTTTCGTGTAAGGTTTCCGCAGCTTGTAAAGCTTCCCATACTAAATGCCCTGTTGCAATAATAGTTACATCGGTTCCTTCTTGTAACTGAACAGCCTTCCCGATTTCAAACTTTTGATCGGCAGGAGTAAAGTTAGCTACTTTTGGTCTTCCAAAACGAAGGTAAACAGGTCCTTCATGCTCAGCAACTGCAATGGTAGCAGCTTTAGTCTGATTGTAATCGCAAGTGTTGATTACAGTCATTCCTGGAAGCATTTTCATTAAACCAATATCTTCTAAAATTTGGTGTGTTGCCCCATCTTCACCTAAAGTAATACCTGCGTGTGAAGCACAAATTTTTACGTTTTTACCACTGTAGGCAACGCTTTGACGAATTTGATCGTAAACCCTTCCCGTAGAAAAATTAGCAAAAGTTCCAGTGAAAGGTATCTTGCCTCCTATAGTCATTCCAGCTGCAATTCCTATCATATTAGCTTCAGCAATTCCTATTTGGAAGAAACGTTCAGGATGATTTTTCTTGAATTCATCCATTTTAAGTGAACCTGTAAGATCTGCACAAAGCGCAACTACGTCCTTGTTTTTCTTTCCAAGCTCGGTAAGTCCGTCACCAAAACCTGATCGTGTATCTTTTTTGCCTGAATCTGTATATTTTTTCATCTCGATTTTTTTCAATTTTAATAGTCTCCTAAGGTTTCAGGATTCTGTGAAAGTGCATTTTCTAATTGCTCGTCGTTCGGCGCTTTCCCATGCCAATCGTGAGTGTGCATCATAAAATCTACACCATTACCCATTACTGTATGTAAAAGCACACATACTGGTTTTCCTTTTCCAGTTTTTTCTTTGGCTTTTTTCATTCCAGTTATTACAGCTTCAATGTTATTTCCTTCTTCAATATCCATTACATCCCAGCCAAAAGCTTCAAACTTAGCTTTCATATTTCCTAAAGGAAGTACATTTTCTGTAGAACCGTCAATTTGCTGTCCGTTTAAATCGATAGTAACAATTAGGTTGTCCACTTTATTTCCTGCAGCATACATAATAGCTTCCCAGTTCTGACCTTCTTGTAACTCACCATCACCGCAAAGCGTGTAAACAATGTGATTGTCGTTATTCAACTTTTTAGTTTGAGCAGCTCCAATAGAAACTGAAATTCCTTGACCTAAAGAGCCAGAAGCCATACGAATACCTGGCAACCCTTCGTGAGTAGTTGGGTGACCTTGTAAACGAGAATCTAAAAGGCGGAAAGTGTTTAGTTCTTCTACTGGGAAATACCCAGAACGCGCTAAGACACTATAAAAAACTGGAGAGATATGTCCGTTTGAAAGGAAGAAGATATCTTCGTTTTCGCCGTCCATAGAAAAATCATTATTGTGATCCATTAATTCGTTGTAAAGTGCAACAAAAAATTCTGCACACCCTAATGAACCTCCCGGATGTCCCGAATTTACTTTGTGTACCTGTCGAAGAATATCTCTTCGTACCTGAATTACTAAATCTTCAAGTGCTTTGTAATCTGCCATAACATAGTTTAATTTTCAGCTTCAAAAGTAACTTATATAATAAGGGAAGCAAAATAGTAGTATAACCTTTTATTAACGATTTAGCAGTTTTGTTAACATGCCATTCAAATCTGAATTCAGAATCCCGATTTCAGAATTATAAAGTTATCTTTGCATCCTCAATAAAAATAGCTGAATGCAGTTTAAATTAGAAGCCACAGATACACAAAGCAGCGCAAGAGCTGGAACTAT
Organism: Aequorivita sp. 609; assembly: GCF_014212065.1. Classification (NCBI taxonomy): domain Bacteria; kingdom Pseudomonadati; phylum Bacteroidota; class Flavobacteriia; order Flavobacteriales; family Flavobacteriaceae; genus Aequorivita; species Aequorivita sp. 609. Next base: position 7,509 of record NZ_JACJVM010000212.1, read on the forward strand.
TACTACAGATCACGGTGTTATTGAAACACCAATCTTTATGCCTGTTGGTACCGTGGGTACCGTAAAAGGGGTGCATCAACGTGAACTTAAGGAAGATATAAACCCCGATATTATTCTTGGTAATACCTATCACTTGTACTTACGTCCACAAATGCCAATTCTTGAAAAAGCAGGCGGACTTCATAAATTTATGAACTGGGACCGAAATATCCTAACCGATAGTGGAGGGTATCAAGTGTATTCGCTTTCAGCAAATAGAAAAATTAAAGAAGAAGGGGTTAAGTTTAAAAGTCATATAGACGGGAGCTATCATATTTTTACTCCTGAAAACGTGATGGAAATTCAGCGTACTATTGGTGCCGATATTATAATGGCTTTTGATGAATGTGCGCCGTATCCTTGCGATTACAACTACGCCAAACGCTCTATGCATATGACGCATCGTTGGTTGGATAGATGTATAAAACACTTAGATAAAACACCTTTAAAATACGATTACGACCAAACGTTTTTCCCGATAGTACAAGGGAGTACGTACAAGGATTTACGAAAACAATCTGCAGAATATATTGCTTCGGTTGGGGCAGAAGGTAATGCTATTGGTGGTCTTTCGGTGGGAGAACCTGCTGAAGAAATGTACGAAATGACCGAAATCGTTACCGATATTCTTCCAAAAGATAAACCTCGTTACCTTATGGGAGTGGGTACGCCAGTAAATATATTAGAAAATATTGCCCTTGGAATCGATATGTTTGATTGTGTTATGCCTACAAGAAATGGCCGTAACGGAATGCTTTTTACTTCTGAAGGAATAATAAACATCAAAAACAAAAAATGGGAGGCCGATCTTTCAGCGTTAGACCCAATGGGAATTACTTGGGTAGATACTGAATATAGTAAGGCTTACCTTCGTCATTTATTCACTGTAAATGAAATGTTAGGTCGACAAATTGCAACTATCCACAACCTTGGATTCTACCTGTGGTTGGTTCGCGAAGCCAGAAAACATATCTTAGCGGGAACATTTGCCGATTGGAAAAACGGTATGGTTAAAAAACTAGCTCAAAGACTCTAAACAATGCTTAGCATACTGGATAAATACATACTTAAAAGATATTTGGGCACTTTTACGCTCCTTTTATTACTATTTATCCCTATCGGTATTGCAGTCCATCTAGCTGAAAAAATTGACAAAATTCTAGAGAATGAAGTGCCTTTAATGGAGGTTTTAATCTATCTCTATAACTTTACAATCTATTTTGCCAATTTACTTTTTCCGCTGTTTCTATTCCTTTCAGTAATTTGGTTTACCTCAAAACTTGCTAATAATACCGAGGTTATTGCCTTTTTAAGTAGTGGAGTTTCGTATTCTAGATTTCTAAGGCCTTATTTAATTGGTGCAACAATCGTATGTATTGCTGCCTTGGGGTTTAGTATGTATCTAGCGCCAAAAGCGAGTAAGGGCTTCAATGAGTTTTCATATGAATACTTGAAGAAAGGAAGAAAAGATCGAGATCAAAGCAATGTTTACACACAAATAAACAAGAACGAATACATCTATGTAAGCTATTTTAATGTTGCTGAAAAGATTGGTAGTAACTTCACTTTAGAGCATTTTGAAGGGAATAAAATGACCTACAAGATTTCGGCTGGACAAATTAAGTACAACGAAGAAGATAGTACTTACTCTCTGTTTAACTACCGAAAACGCATAATAGGAGAAAATGAAGACATCCTGCAAACGGAACATAAATTAGATACAGTTTTCTCTTTCACTATGGAAGATTTAACGCCTGTAACCTATATAGCAGAAACACTTAATTTCTTCGAGCTAAACGACTTTATAGAGAAGGAAAAAGCACGTGGTTCTTCCTACATTAATCGATATGAAGTAGTGCGTTACAAACGTTGGAGTTTGCCAGTTTCAGCTTATATCCTAACTATTATTGCTGTAGCAGTTTCCTCTGTAAAAAGACGTGGTGGAATGGGGCTAAACCTCGCAATTGGAATTAGTATCGGGATGATATTTGTTTTCTTCGATAAAGTGTTTGGTACTATGGCCGAGCAAAGTGATTTCTCTCCTTTAGTCGCCACTTGGTTTCCAAACTTTGTATTTGCAATATTGGCCATTTATCTGTTGAGAAATGCGAAACGATAAACTACTTAATTACCTCCATCTTCATTTTATAATATTTATTTGGGGATTTACAGCTGTATTAGGGGCTTTGATTTCCTTAGAAGCAATTCCATTAGTATGGTACAGAATGTTGCTAGCTACACTAATAATTTTTGCTTTTCTGAGGTTTAAAAAAGAAAAACTCAACTTCTCTTTAAAAACACTCTCAGGCTTTGCATTAGGAGGTGTAATTATAGCCTTGCATTGGCTCACTTTTTTTGGAGCGATAAAGGCATCGAATGTGTCGGTAACGCTTGCTGTGCTTTCAACTGGAGCTTTTTTTGCATCAATCTTAGAGCCGTTAATTTATGGTAGAAAAGTAATTTTATACGAAGTATTATTCGGGTTGGTAGTTGTAGCTGGACTTTATGTTATTTTCGATGTGGAAGCTTCCTATACACTAGGAATCGTATTGGCGCTAATCTCAGCATTTCTAAGTGCCCTGTTTTCGGTTATCAATGGGAAATTTGTACTAAAACACAAAGCATCGGCTATTTCATTTTATGAGTTGATGTTTGGCGTCTTAGGAATAACAATATATTTGGCTTTTTCAGGAAATTTTACAGCCGATTTTTTCAAGGTATCTGCCTCCGATTGGATGTACCTTTTAATTTTAGCTTCGGTGTGTACAGCGTATGCTTTTATTGCATCGGTGCACGTAATGAAATGGATAAGTCCATATACGGTTATGCTTAGCATTAATATGGAACCAGTATACGGTATTATTCTAGCACTCATTATTTTAGGTGATTCAGAAAATATGAGCCCTCAGTTTTATTATGGAGCTTTAATTATCTTAGTTACAGTAGTTGCAAATGGCATCATTAAAATAACACAAGAAAGAAAAAGACGAAGATTGTCTAACCTCTAAAACAAAATTTTATCTTTGTACACCAACCTTTATAAAAAGAAGGAAATATATTATGGAATATCTTGATTTTGAACTCCCTATTAAAGAATTGCAAGAGCAGTATGAAAAAGCCTGTCTTATTGGAGAAGAGAGCGAAGTAGACGTATCCAATACTTGCAAGCAGATTGAAAAGAAACTTAACGATACTAAGAAAGAAATATATAAAAACCTTACGCCTTGGCAGCGTGTTCAACTTTCTCGTCATCCAGATCGTCCATATACAATGGATTATATAAATGCTATTTGCGGTGATACATTTTTAGAGCTTCACGGTGATCGTGGCTTTAAAGATGACAAAGCAATGGTTGGTGGCTTAGGAAAAGTAGGCGACCAAAGTTTTATGTTTGTAGGTCAGCAAAAAGGTTACAATACCAAAACACGTCAATATAGAAACTTTGGGATGGCAAATCCTGAAGGATACAGAAAAGCTTTACGACTTATGAAGTCGGCCGAAAAGTTTAATGTACCTGTAGTTTGTTTTGTAGATACCCCAGGAGCATTTCCAGGACTTGAAGCTGAAGAAAGAGGTCAAGGTGAAGCAATTGCTAGAAACATTTTAGAAATGACACGCCTAAAAGTGCCAATTATCGTAATTATTATAGGTGAAGGTGCTAGTGGTGGTGCCCTAGGAATAGGAGTAGGTGATAAAGTATTAATGCTTGAAAATACTTGGTACTCTGTTATATCTCCAGAGAGTTGTTCTTCTATTTTATGGAGAAGCTGGGAGTTTAAAGAACAAGCAGCAGATGCTTTAAAACTTACAGCCAAAGACATGAAAAAATTAAAACTTATCGATGAAATTGTGAAGGAACCTTTAGGTGGCGCACATAGTAATCGAAAAGAGACTTTTAAAACCGTTTCTGAAGCAATTGTAAAGACTTACGATGGTTTAAAAATGTTATCCCCAACCGATTTGGTAAAAAAGAGAATGGATAAATATTTAGAAATGGGTGAGTTTAAAAGTTAAAACTAACTATAGCTTAGCATACCGTAAATCCGAAGTGCAATCTTCGGATTTTTTTACGGGTTATCAACAACAAAACATAGTTTTCAACAGTTAAATTGTTGATGAACAGTTAATATCGTACCTTATAAAATCATTCCTTTCTCTTAACATTTTATTTACATTCGCATAATGGAACAAATCAAATCTCAAACTAATTTTTCAAAACGATCTGCTCAAGTGATTTCTCTTGAAAAAGGGAAAATACCGCCACAAGCCGTTGATTTAGAGGAGGTTGTGCTTGGAGCGTTGATGATTGATAAAAAAGGAGTCGATGAGGTTATTGATATTCTTCACGCTGATGTTTTTTACAAACAAGCACACCAATTCATCTTTGAAGCTATATATGAACTGTTTGAAGACAGTCAACCAGTCGACTTATTAACCGTTTCTAGCCAACTTAAGAAGAATGGAAAAATAGAAATGATTGGAGGCGAATATTACCTTATTCAACTAACTCAAAAAGTGTCTTCTTCGGCACATATTGAGTTCCATGCACGTATTATTCTTCAGAAATATATTCAGCGAAGCTTGATTAAAATTTCAAATGAAATTATTGAAGAGTCATACGACGAGAGTACAGATGTTTTTGATCTTTTAGATACTGCGGAAGCAAAATTATACGAAGTAACTCAAGGTAATATTAAGCGTTCTTCCGAAACTGCTCAGAGCCTTGTGATACAAGCTAAAAAACGAATTGAAGAAATAGCAAATAAAGAAGGACTCTCTGGTGTACCTTCTGGTTTCGCAAAGGTAGATGAACTTACATCGGGTTGGCAGCCTAGTGATTTAATTATTATTGCAGCTCGTCCAGGTATGGGTAAAACGGCACTAACGCTTTCTATGGCACGAAATATGGCTGTTGAGCACAATATACCTGTTGCCTTTTTCTCGCTGGAGATGTCGTCTGTACAGCTTATAACAAGACTTATTTCTTCTGAAACACAACTGAGTTCAGAAAAACTAAGAACAGGAAATCTTGAAAAACACGAATGGGAACAGCTTAACGTAAAAGTAAAAGGATTAGAGAAGGCACCGCTATTTATTGATGATACGCCTTCACTATCTATTTTCGATTTGCGTGCGAAGGCTAGAAGACTTTCTTCTCAACACGGAATTAAGCTTATAATAATAGATTACTTGCAATTAATGACTGCCGGGGGAACTCAAAAAGGAGGGAACCGTGAGCAGGAAATTTCAACAATTTCTCGAAACCTAAAAGCATTAGCTAAGGAATTGAACGTTCCTGTAATTGCACTTTCTCAGCTATCTCGTGCTGTTGAAACACGTGGAGGTAGTAAACGTCCTTTACTTTCCGATCTACGTGAATCTGGAGCGATTGAACAGGATGCCGATATTGTATCTTTTATCTATCGTCCAGAATATTACAAAATTGACGAATGGGATGACGATGAACATTCTCCAACTGCAGGACAGGCCGAATTTATCGTGGCTAAGCACCGTAACGGTGGTTTAGATGAAATTCGTCTTAAGTTCGTAGGACATCTTGGTAAGTTTGAGAATCTAGAGTCGTTTATCACACCTACAGAAATTCATTCGCGAATGAACGATGCAGCAAATGATGATAGTTTTAACCCACAAAACCTTCCATCTCCTAATGAAGCTTTTGGTAGCTCGATGAACGATGACTTTTCTTCTTTAGAAGATAATGACGTTCCTTTTTAAGACTTATTAGAAAACTTTACAACAAAGAAAAAAGGATGGGACGCAATTTATGTTCCATCCTTTTTCTTTTCAGGGTGCTCAATTAATATCCGCCATTCAACTTTCATAGATTACTAATAGTAAAAAGATAGTTGCTTAGTCTGAAATTCAATTTCCTTAAGCACAAAACTTCTTTCTTGAAACTATACGATATTATATTTTATCAACTCTCTGGCTTAAAATTTGTTACTATATTTGAGCTATGATCAAAAAAATTTCTTTTCTGTTTTTGTTTTTATTTTCTATAAATGCTTTTGCATCTTATATCCTTATTCCTATGGATGCCGAAAGTCAGAAAGAACACCTAAAAGCGTATGGGATTACCTATTGGGTACTCGAAAAACAACAAAAAGTAAAGTGGTTACTAAACTATAGAGGAGGATCTTTTTTACTTCCCGATACTGCAGAAACTCAAAAAGAATGTCAGATTAGAGGGGTTTCTTATGAAGTATTATCCGACAGTAAAACAGAACAAATTCTGCTTGACATCAGTAGTCCTTCAAAAAACATGGATGCTGTGGTCCTTGAGAAAGCTCCAAAAATTGCAGTTTATACTCCAAAAGGAAATTTACCTTGGGATGATGCAGTAACTATGGTGCTCACTTATGCCGAAATTCCTTACACCACTGTCTATGACGAAGAGGTTTTAAGCGACCAATTGATACTTTACGATTGGCTGCATTTACACCACGAAGATTTTACTGGGCAGTACGGAAAGTTTTATAGAGCGTATCGTTCTGCTCCCTGGTATATAGAAGAAAAGAGAAAAGCCGAAGAGCTTGCAACTAAATTAGGCTACAATAAGGTATCTGAACAAAAGCTGGCTGTCGCTAAAAAAATTAGAGATTACGTTATAGGTGGCGGATTTATGTTTGCAATGTGTAGCGCTACTGATAGTTTTGATATCGCACTTTCTGCTGAAGGTGTAGATATATGTGAGCCAATGTTTGATGGGGATCCAAGCGAACCAGGATATCAGAGTAAAATTGATTATAGTAAGACCTTTGCTTTTACCGATTTTGTATTAGAGCGAAGCCCTATGGTTTATGAGTTTTCTAGTATTGATATGACTGCCAAGCGCAAGGTAAAAAAGGAAACAGATTATTTCTCCCTTATGGATTATTCAGCAAAGTGGGATCCAATTCCTACCATGCTTTGTCAAAACCACACCTCTTTAGTGAAAGGGTTTATGGGGCAAACTACGGCTTTTGCAAGAGATCAAATAAAATCTAACGTGCTTGTAATGGGTGAAAATAAATCGAATGGGGAAGCGCGTTACATACACGGAATAAAAGGAAAAGGATTTTTTACATTTTTTGGAGGTCACGATCCCGAAGATTATCAACATAGAGTCGGGGATGCACCTACCGAATTAGCATTACACCCTAAATCTCCTGGATACAGACTTATTTTGAATAACGTATTGTTTCCTGCAGCAAAGAAGAAAAAACAGAAAACCTAATATAGTTTTTTAGTGAGTTTTATTTTGAAAGTGATTCGTAATACTCTTTAGGAGGAAGAACCATAATTTCAACTCTACGGTTTAGTTGTTTGTTTTCTGGGGAATCATTTGGAAACCTTGGCTTGCTTTCTCCATAAGCTCTTACTTCAAAATTGAATCTATCGTAGTTTTTACTGGCCGCTTTTAAACGTTCTTTAACAGACATACATCGGTTTTTTGACAATTCGATATTATACTCATCGGTCCCATCACTATCAGTATGTCCTTCAATTAAAATAGTAGCACTTGGAATTTCATCTAAAACTCTTGAAATTGAATCTATGGTTTTAGTGGCTGTTTCTTTTAAATCAAATTTATCCACTCCAAAAAGTACATCAGCAGCGATATCTAATTTTACAACGCTATTTATTGCTGCTACAGCATCAATATCAGCACCGGCGGTTTTACTTCTACATAAATCTTTCAGATCTGTCAACCGTAAATAATAGAAAATAGTATTGTTGTCTATCCCTTCATCTGATAGGTCGATGCTAGATTTTCCACCTTTTGTTTTACCTGCGTAAATCCAATTCTCCCCATCTGACGAAACTTCAACCGTAGCAGTTTCTTTGGAAGGTCCAACTTCAAAAATATACAAATCGTCTCCTTCTAAGTTCATAAATCCGTTGTTAGTGAATTTTACTACCAACACACCTCCGCATCCTAAAGACACAAAGTCTGCTTCTTCATATTTGGTGTAATTTGGTTCGTGAAGAGCTTGAGAACTGTCTCTAAACTCCTTAAATGGTTTTGGATTGCCGAGTGTAAAGGACACAACTTCATCAGCAAAAGAAATTTGGCCTAACGGAATGTATACACTTGAACCATTAGAGTCGTGATAAGTGGTTTTAAATTGAGCATTTATTTCGGTGTACGAAAACAGGAAGAAGAGAAGAAGTATCTTGACAAAAAGTTTCATTAAAATGCTTTTAGCTAAGATAAACATTATAAAACAATAGCTGTAAAATAAAAAAACCGCTTCATTGCTGAAGCGGTTTTTATACGAAATAATATAGTTATTGTCTTATTTTACTTTCTTTACGATTGCGGCAAAAGCCTCAGGATGATTCATAGCTAAATCTGCTAAAACCTTACGGTTTAATTCGATTCCACTATTCTTTAAACTTCCCATAAATTGTGAATAAGACATTCCATGCTGTCTTGCACCCGCATTAATACGAGTAATCCAAAGAGATCTAAAATTTCTCTTCTTAACACGACGGTCACGGTATGAATAAAGCATTGCTTTGTCTACTGCGTTTTTCGCAACAGTCCATACGTTTTTACGTCTTCCAAAGTAACCTTTGGCTTGTTTAAGAACCTTTTTTCTGCGGGCTCTCTTCGCAACTGAATTTACTGATCTTGGCATAATTTTAATTTTTTTTGTAGCAGGCGATTCTTTAATTCTGATCCCGATAGTTATCGGGACTGAATCCTGAATTCTTTATAAAAGCACTACTCCAGGGTTTAAATAATTTGTTTTAACCGATTAAGCTAATTACTTCAATCGAAGCATTTGCTTAATATTATTTTCATCGGCCTCATGAACTAGCGCCATTTTGGTCAATGCTTTTTTACGTTTTTTGCTCTTCTTTGTTAAGATGTGGCTTTTAAACGCATGCTTTCTTTTAATTTTACCAGTACCTGTAAGCTTAAAACGCTTCTTAGCACTAGATTTTGTCTTTTGTTTAGGCATGTTTTCTTATTTATTTATTATTTCGCATTATTATTACATTCGGTTTCTTCAAAAAACCGAAGTTTTACATCATTTGTTCGTAATCAATACATAATTGTTATTGATTATTTCTTCTTAGGAGCAATGAACATAATCATTCGTTTACCCTCAAGCTTTGGCATTTGCTCAACTTTACCGTATTCTTCTAAATCACGCGCAAGACGCAAAAGTAAAATCTCACCCTGGTCTTTATAAATAATTGAGCGGCCTTTAAAGAATACATAAGCTTTTAGCTTAGCACCATCCTCCAAAAACTTAATACCGTGTTTCTTTTTGAATTCGTAATCGTGATCATCCGTATTTGGTCCAAATCTAATTTCCTTAATGGTAACCTTAGACGCTTTTGCTTTTAAGGATTTCTCACGTTTCTTCTGTTCATAAACAAACTTCTTATAGTCTATTACCTTACAAACAGGTGGATTTGCATTTGGTGAAATTTCAACAAGATCAAGTTCTTGCTCTGCTGCTATCTCACGAGCTTTTTTTAAAGGATAAACTCCTATCTCTACATTGTCTCCAACAAGGCGTACTTCTTCAGCACGAATCTTTCCGTTGATTCTGTGTTGATCTTCCTTAATTACCCTTGCAGGTCCTCTACTTCTTTTTCTTCGTATTGCTATGGCTTAAAATATTTAGTTAAACATTAAATTCTATCGATTCTTCTTTTATTTCTTTCTGAATCAATTCTGAAAAGGCTTTTATAGACATTGTCCCTAAATCACCTTCCCCATGCTTTCGTACAGAAACCGTACCATCTTTTTCTTCTTGTTCTCCTACTATCAGCATATAAGGGATTTTATTCATTTCTGCCTCCCTAATTTTCTTACCGATGGTCTCACTTCTGTTGTCAGCAAGGGCGCGAATTTCGTCATTTTCAAGCAAATTTAAAACTTTTTGGGAGTATTTTTCATATTTTTCACTTAAAGATAAGATACTTACCTGTTCTGGCATTAACCAAAGAGGGAAATTTCCACCCGTATGTTCTAATAAAATTGCCACAAATCGTTCCATACTACCAAATGGCGCGCGGTGAATCATAACCGGGCGGTGCATTTCATTGTCACTTCCCTTGTATTCTAATTCAAAACGCTCTGGTAGTGTGTAATCTACTTGAATAGTTCCTAACTGCCAACTTCTTCCTAAAGCATCTTTAACCATAAAGTCTAGTTTAGGTCCGTAAAACGCAGCTTCACCTTCTTCAATTACGTAATCCAGATTCTTGTCTTTTACAGCATTGATGATAGCTTGCTCTGCTTTTTTCCAAAGTTCAGGCCTTCCTATATATTTTTCAGGCTTTTCTGGATCTCTTAACGATACTTGTGTTGTAAAATTTTCAAATCCTAACGAACCAAATACGTAAAGTACAAGGTCGATTACTTTTTTAAACTCCTCATCAAGTTGATCTGGTGTACAGAAGATGTGGGCGTCGTCTTGAGTGAAGCCTCTTACACGGGTTAAACCGTGAAGTTCACCACTTTGTTCGTAGCGATACACCGTTCCAAATTCTGCAAAACGCTTTGGTAAATCTTTGTAAGACCATGGCTTGCTGTTGAATATCTCACAGTGGTGAGGGCAGTTCATCGGTTTAAGTAAAAACTCTTCCCCTTCGTGCGGAGTTAGTATAGGTTGAAAACTATCTGCGCCATATTTTTCATAATGACCAGATGTCATATATAATTCTTTGTGACCGATATGTGGTGTAACTACCATTTCATAACCGGCTTTTTTCTGAGCTTTCTTTAGGAAGTTCTCAAGTCTTTCACGTAAAGCAGCTCCTTTTGGAAGCCATAATGGCAGACCCTGACCAACCTTTTGCGAAAACGTGAAAAGTTCTAATTCCTTTCCAAGTTTTCTGTGGTCACGTTTTTTAGCTTCTTCCAGTAACTGTAGGTATTCAGTTAAGTCTTTTTGTTTAGGAAAGCTAATTCCATAAACACGAGTAAGCTGTTTGTTGTTTTCGTCACCTCTCCAGTACGCTCCTGCTATACTCATTAATTTAATGGCTTTTACAATTCCAGTATTTGGAATGTGTCCCCCGCGGCATAAATCGGTGAAGTTATCGTGATCGCAGAAAGTAATACTTCCGTCCTCAAGATTTTCAATAAGCTCTACTTTATACTCGTTATTTTGTTTTTTATAGTATTCCAACGCATCTGCTTTAGAAGACTCGCGAATTGAAAACTCGTGCTTTCCTCTAGCAATTTCAAGCATTTTGTTTTCAATCTCTTTCAGATCTTTATCAGAAATAGTTATGTCTCCGAAATCTACGTCGTAATAAAATCCGTTTTCAATTGCTGGACCAATAGTAAGCTTGATTCCAGGGTATAATTGTTCTAGTGCTTGTGCAAGAATATGTGCTGTAGAATGCCAAAACGCCTTTTTACCTTGGTCGTCTTTCCACGTATATAGTACAAGGTTTCCGTCCTGTGTTAACGGGGTGGAAGTTTCTACGGTTTGTTTATTAAAGGATGCCGAAATTACATTTCGTGCAAATCCTTCACTTATGCTTTTAGCTACATCCATTGGAGTAACTCCTGCTTCAAAATGCTTTACACTTCCGTCTGGTAGGGTAATGGCTATCATATGTTGAAAATTTTAGGCTGCAAAGATACTATTAGTTTAGGCGTTTTGCAATATTCGTTTTACGGTTTCTTGTGAGAAAACAGTAGTATTCTGATGTAGCGTTACTATTTGCTGTGTCGAAGTATATAGAGGATAATCAAATCATTATTTTGAAGTGAAAACTAGTTGTTAGGTGTTTTCTTGGGAAGTGTTTAATGAGTAGAATCTAATAATAATTTAATTTTCTGAATTGTTGGTTTATAACCGAAGTGAATTTTGCAATTCTCTGTCTGTTATAGAATGGTGATCTATTTAGTTTGGCTGTATGAATTATAAGAAACTGATATTATTTATCCTATTTTTCGGAAGTTTATGTGATGTGATTTCACTTGTAATTGCTAGGGTTAATGGGGCTTTAGGGGTGTTTGGTTTTGATGGTATTTTCAATAGTATATATATTAAGGTATAAGTGGGTGAAATTTATTTTTCATTTTAAGTTCTGAGTTTTCAGTGTGTTATGATTTATTATTAAGTAGGTATTAAAAAAAGTTTAAATTAATGTTGTGGGGTTAAAAAACGGGGTTATATTTGCACCCGCTTAACGAAACAGAATTGCTTGTTTCAAGGGTTAAAAAATCGCTCTTTAAAATTTTACAAA
>NZ_JACJVM010000213.1:0-80236 GCF_014212065.1 Aequorivita sp. 609
AAATCTGCAACAATCCTTTTTTTAAATTCAATTGAGTATTTACGCTGCTTGCGAATACTCCGTACATTTGCTTTCATAGGTTTTCACTCGTTAAGTGGTCAACCTATATCAGAGACGTACAAGCATCTAGCATCTAGCATCTAGTCTCTACTCTAGGTCTAAAGCTTCTTACTCAAGCTAAACCAGCCACCACCGTTCATCACTTCTATCCCATTACTTTTTAGAATCCCCGCAGCACTTGCACTACGCATTCCACTAGCACAGCATACAATTACAGGTTTATCCCATTTCTTAATCTGAGAAATATTAGAACTGATACTTTGTAACGGGATATTTTTAGAACCTGGAATGGCTCCCCCATCATATTCGCCTTTACTACGAACATCGATTATGACCGCACCACGGCTTTTAAAGTCTTGTATCTTCTTGTTTTTGCTACCAAATAAAAAATCTAAAAGCCCCATTTTATGTATTGTTTTATAACTACAATATTACAATTTTCGCTAATAATTCTTCCCACATATTCGCTATATTGCAGTAATGAAAACAATTTCACGAAAGGACGAAATCGTAAAAGTGGCAGCTACTCTATTTAGAAAAAGAGGGTATAGTGCTATCACTATGCGTGATATAGCTTCAGAAATGGATATCAAAGCCGCGAGTCTTTATAATCACATTAGTGGAAAACAAGAAATTCTAGCGGATATCATTCTTGAAGTGGCTCAAGAGTTTACAACTGGAATGAATCAGGTTATTTCCCAGCAATCAAGCACACTTAAAAAGTTGGAAAACCTAATCGAGCTTCATATAGATATTACTTTAAATCATTCTGAAGCATTAGCTTCTCTAAACAACGACTGGATGCACTTGGAAGGAGATAATCTGAATGCTTTTATAAAAATGAGAGATGAGTATGAAGATAATTTCAGAGAATTAATAAAAACAGGGATAGAGGTTAACGAAATTAGATCGGCCCACCCTGAAGTGATTCTATTCTCTATTCTATCTACATTACGTACACTTCATTTATGGTATGAAAAGCGAGGAAAGTTAGACGTGAATGTGCTTAAAAAAGATATGGTTTCGGTGTTACTAAAAGGAATTATGTAGATAAAGAATTTCAGAACAGATGATTTCAATGACAGAGTTCGCGAACAATATTATTTAAGGTTAATTGAATCCTAACGGCTCTTGGAAAAGCTATAAAAAAAACAATATGAATAATATATATACTTATAAAGAGCATCAGTACAATTGTGAAAATTGTGGTTGGACTGGAAAAGGTGAGGTTTTGAAACAAGGCGATTTAAAGGAAAAAGGCTTTGAAGTAAATTGTCCTAATTGTAAATATTTACTAGAACTAGTGGTCTTCCCAACTTTTTCTGAAGTTCTTCAATTTGGCACCGAGGAAGATAAAAAGGAGGTTCGTAAACAAATGAGTTTTTGGGATCATTGGGAGGCTCTGAGTTTGAAATCGGCAGATGAATTGCCCGAAATAGAAGGTGATAATTTAATTTTCGAAATAGTTGAAAAGAAGTATAAAAGAAAGGACTTTTTATTTCTAATGCACAACGGTAAAGAAATTTGGAAAGAGCCTTTGCTGTACGAATATTATGACCGTTTTATTGATATAGGCAAAATACTTCATGAAAAGTATGGCGACAGAATGGATGATCTTGTGCCTCCAGAATATGAAGGATGGCTGCTTGGTGATTACCTTCCTGCCCCTAAACTAATTAAAGAATTCCGTAATTCATTAAAAAACAAAAGTAAATAAAGATCAAAGTTGCAATTCTAACTAACAACTGTTAGTTTTGCTATTCATAAATCAAAAAATAAGTGGCAAGATTTCATAAATTAAAAGTACAAGACGTTTATAAAGAAACTGATGAATGTACGGTTATAACTTTCGACGTTCCAGATAATTTGGCTCAGGAATTCAACTTTCGCCAAGGACAACATTTAACTTTAAAAGCCGACATTAACGGGGAAGATACACGCCGCTCGTATAGTTTGTGCTCTAGCCCTATTGAAAATCAATGGCAAGTAGCTGTAAAAACAATTCCAGGTGGTGTTTTTTCTACTTTTGTAAGGGATACTTTAAAGTCTGGAGATACTCTTGAGGTTATGGAGCCAAGTGGAATGTTTGGCGTGGATGTGAATCCTAATAAAGCGAAAAACTATTTATTTTTTGCTGCAGGAAGTGGAATTACTCCTGTTATCTCAATGATAAGAACACATCTAGCATTAGAACCCAATGCTACTTGTAAGTTGTTTTATGTGAATAGAACTGCAAAATCTATTATCTTTAAGGAAGCTTTAGAGCAATTGCGAAACCAATATTTTGGAAGACTAGAAATCTATTATTTCCTTACTAAAGAACGAAGAGATATCGAACTTTTCAACGGTCGTTTTGACGAAGAAAAAATGGAAATTCTAACAAAGAATTTCATCGATATACCAGACACTAGTGAAGTGTTTTTGTGTGGTCCGGAAAAAATGGTAGATTTTGTAAGTGAATACTTGATAAAAGCTGGACTTCCAAAAGAATTAGTTCACTATGAACTTTTTGTTACAGGACTTTCAGAAGAAGATATTAAAAGAGCCGAGCGTTTAGCAAAACAAAACGTAGAAGGTGTTGAAGTAACAATTGTAGATGGTGGAAAGGAATTCCAGTTTACGATGACTAAGGATTTCGACAACATTCTCGACGCCGCCTTGGCCGCGGGTGCAGATTTACCTTTCGCGTGTAAAGGTGGAGTTTGCAGCACTTGTAAGTGTCAAATTATGGAAGGGAGTGTAGAGATGAAAATAAACTATGCGTTAAGCGATAAAGAAGTAGGACAAGATTTAGTTTTGAGTTGCCAGGCTGTACCAACGTCTGATAAAGTAAAAGTAGATTTTGATGTATGATGAATTATCCTGCAAGCTGTCCCCTATTTATTCAGCGGAACTAATTGTAGGTATTTAAAAAAGATATTATGAGCGAAAAAGAAGTAAAAAACCTAGAAGAAATCTTTGAAGCACGTATTGCGCGCGATGAAAAGATAGAGCCAAAAGATTGGATGCCGGAGAAATATCGAAAAACTCACATCAGGCAAATAAGTCAGCACGCACATTCAGAAATTATCGGAATGCTACCTGAAGGAAACTGGATTACCCGTGCTCCTTCCCTGCGTAGAAAAGCTGCATTATTGGCAAAAGTTCAAGATGAAGCTGGACACGGCTTGTACTTATATTCAGCTTGTGAAACCCTTGGAGTTTCTCGCGACGAATTATACGATCAACTACACAGTGGAAAAGCGAAGTATTCTTCAATTTTCAATTATCCAACAATCACTTGGGCCGATATTGGTGCAATTGGTTGGTTAGTAGATGGTGCCGCTATTATTAATCAAGTGCCACTTTGCAATACTTCATTCGGTCCTTATGCTCGTGCAATGGTACGTGTATGTAAGGAAGAAAGCTTCCACCAACGTCAAGGTTACGAAATTATGTTAACACTTTGCCGTGGCACTCAAGAGCAAAAAGCAATGGCTCAAGACGCACTAAATCGCTGGTGGTGGCCAAGCTTAATGATGTTAGGCCCTACAGATGCAGAATCTGTTCATACCGAACAATCAATGAAATGGAAATTAAAGCGTAAAAGTAATGACGAATTACGCCAACAATTTATTGATCAAACTGTACCACAAGCAGATATTTTGGGACTTACAATTCCAGATCCAGATTTGAAATGGAACGAAGAAACAGGTCATTATGATTTTGGGGAAATTGATTGGGAGGAATTCTGGCAAGTAGTAAAAGGTCACGGTCCTTGCAACAAAGAAAGAATGAGTGCTAGAGTGAACGCTTGGAACAATGGCGAGTGGGTTCGCGATGCCGCAATGGCATATGCTGAAAAGAAAGAAGCAAATAAATTAAAAGAAGCAATATAAAACTAGAATCAAGCTTAAGGAGTTCAACTTTTAAGACATTATATTCTTGAATTCTGAATTCCGAAAAAACCTTGAATCAAACACATAAAGTTATGTCAAAAAATTGGCCCCTTTGGGAAATATTTGTCCGCAGTAAAAACGGATTAGAGCACCGTCACTTCGGAAGCCTTCACGCAGCAGATGCTGAAATGGCTTTAGAAAACGCGCGTGATGTTTACACTCGTCGAAACGAAGGCGTGAGTATTTGGGTTGTAGAAAGTAAAAATATTACCGCTTCAAACCCTGCTGAAAATGGCGAAATGTTTGAGCCTGCTCAAGATAAAGTATACCGCCACCCTACTTTTTATGATTTACCAGACGAGGTGAAGCATATGTAACGGGAAAACAATACTGAAATCAAAATTGAAATCGAAAAAATGAGGGAATATAACTTAGATAGTCGATTCGAAGATTTTGCCGCTTCAGTTATTGTTATGTTTTCAAAACAACCGATATCTTTTGCTGCTGATTACCTTACAAAACAACTCATTAGATCTGCCTGTTCAGCAGCGTTGAACTTTGGTGAATTTGAAGGAGCAGGTTCTAATAAAGATAGAGTCAATAAGCTTAGGATTACATTAAAAGAATTACGAGAGTCGCTTAGGAATATTAACATACAAATAAAAGCGAACCTTATAGATTCGAACGATCTTAAAACAATTAGAAATGAAAATGATGAGCTCATCAGAATAGTAGTTTCTTTGATTAAAAAATTTAGTTAATTCCTTCGATTTCGATTTGAGTTTCGATTTCGATTTTTAATAATTGAAAATGAACAACCTATATAAATACCTCCTAACAATTGCTGACAACTCACTAATCCTAGCCCAAAGATTGGGGGAGCTATGTGGTCACGGCCCAAGTTTGGAAACAGATATTGCAATTACCAATATTTCATTGGACTTGCTCGGACAAACAAGAAGTTATTATCAATACGCTGCTAAATTGGTAGGTGAAAATAAAACTGAAGACGATATCGCTTTCTTACGAATTGAAAGAGACTACAAAAACTGTCTTTTAGTAGAGCAACCCAACACTCATTTCGGATTTGTTATAGGTAGACAATATCTTTTCGATGTATATCACTATATGTTGATGGAAAAACTTCAAAATAGTCCAGATGAAAACTTAGCTGCTATTGCTAAAAAAGGAATTAAAGAAGTAAGCTACCACAAGCGTTTTTCTGGAGACTGGGTAAAACGATTGGGAGATGGAACCGAAGAGAGTAATAAAAAAATGCAAGAAGCCATCGACGACCTTTGGAGATACACCGATGAACTTTTCTATTTAACCGATGCTGAAAAAGAAGTTATTAAAGAAGGAATCGGAATTGATGTTTCATCATTCAGAGAAGAATATTACATAGAAGTTTCTGAACTTCTAACTGAAGCTAAACTTACTGTACCTGAAAATAAATATTTTACAAAAGGAGGAAAAGAAGGAGTTCACACAGAGCATATGGGCTATATTTTAGCCGAATTGCAATATATGCAACGCACTTACCCTAATATGACTTGGTAGTTATAACATTTACTTTTAATTTCTACACTTACTACTTAAAGTAGCGCTTTAGAGGTTAGTAGCAAATTGAATACTGAAATTTTAAAAACATAAAATAAATTGTTGACAGAAAGTCCAAATATTGATAAAGATTTAATCCCAGTTTTGAAAACCGTTTCAGACCCGGAGATTCCTGTGTTATCGGTTTTGGCACTAGGAGTTATTCGTGAAGCAATAGAAGTAAACGGAGTTGTAAAAATAAAGCTTACTCCTACCTATTCTGGATGTCCTGCTATGGACGTTATTTCAGACGATTTAAAAAAAGCATTCCAGGATGTTGGGCAAAAAGCTGAAGTAGAACTTGTTCTTTCTCCTGCATGGTCCACCGATTGGATATCTGAAGAAGGGCTTCGAAAAATGGAAGAATACGGGATTGCGCGTCCTCTTTCAGAAACCCACGACAAAGACGTTTTACTTGGAAACAAAAAAATGGTTAAATGTCCGCAATGCGGAAGTACAAATACACACCTAGTGAGTCAGTTTGGTTCTACAGCCTGTAAAGCACTTTTTAAATGTGACGACTGCCACGAGCCATTCGATTATTTTAAATGTTTGAAATAAATTCCCTCGTAGGCTGGAATTTCATCCTTAGTGCTTAAACACTTTAGTCTTGATTCTTGTTTCTTATAGCGCAGCGGTCGTGTTTCTGTAACGAAAATTCTCTCAATCGTTAATCTCAATAGCTTCGCATACAAGATTGTTTAAATTTGCCAAAAAAAACTATGGGATTTTATTACGAACTACTCAAACGTAAAATAAAAACAGACGGCACACAAGTGGCGCACTATCGCCCTACTAAAAACACCCAAGGAGCTTGGAATGAAAACGAACAGCATATGGCCCCAGCTACGGGTGCTATTTGTGTAGAATTAGAAAAGTTCCAGCCCAGAGACGACATGCGGATTGGTCGCATCAGCCTGGATATATTGGGAATGATTCATTTGGACGACTTTCAAATTACCACCCGCTGCATCCGTCCAGGAAGAACTATCGAACTTCTTGAATCGGTTTTTGAAGCTAAGGGAAGAACCTGCATTATAGCACGCACTTGGAGGATGATCACTGAGGATACTTCGAAAGTTGCTGGATTGGAAGATATTCCAATGCCTTCTTACAAAACTTTCCCTAATTGGGAAGGTATGTCTGTTTGGAGTGGTGGATATATTCAATCAGTTTCACAAAATATTAAAGTAGTTGACCGCCGCCCTGGGAAGGGTAAGGTTTGGATTACAAATAAGTTGGAAATGGTAAAAGGAGAAACCACAAGTCCCTTTGTAAAACTAATGGGAATGGTCGATACCATGAATGGAGTGGTGGTTAGACAGGAAGATCCCTTTACTCATATGTTCCCTAATGTCGATTTACAAATCCACCTTTATCGCTTGCCACTAGGCACATGGTTAGGTCTAGAAGTCGATCAACAATATGGACAAGATGGTATTGGTTTAACAACTGCAGTACTTCATGACGAGAAAGGACCCTTTGGTCATGCTGAGCAAATTTTGACAGTTAGAAAGGTATCTTAATTTGATTGAATAAACTCAAGAAGTATAGTGGTGATATACTAGGGATATCTATGGAGTTAGCTTCAGATTTCAACAACTCTTTCTATTTTTATAAAAAAGGACTTCGACAAAGTAGTATCTTTAGGCGTTCAATCAGAAATTCATTATATAAACACATAATATGGCTTCTATAATTAAAGAAATAAAAGATAAAACTGCATACCTTACATTAAACCGTCCAGAAGTTTTTAATAGTTTTAATAGAGAAATGGCATTGTTGCTTCAAAGTGAATTAGATGCAGCCGAAAAAAATCCAGAAGTACGAGCTATTGTAATTACTGGTAACGGAAAAGCATTTTGTGCTGGTCAAGATTTAAAAGAAGTAACTTCTCCAGAGTTAAATCCTGGATTCAAAAAAATTCTTGAAGAACACTACAATCCGATTATTTCTCGAATTAGAAGTATTGAAAAACCAGTTATTGGAGCTATTAATGGTGTAGCCGCAGGTGCCGGTGCGAATATTGCTTTGGCATGTGATGTAGTAATTGCTTCAGAAAATGCAAGTTTTATTCAGGCTTTTAGCAAGATTGGGCTGATTCCAGATAGCGCAGGAACCTTTTTCCTTCCTCGTTTAATTGGCTTTCAAAAAGCTTCAGCTTTAATGATGCTTGGTGATAAAGTATCAGCTCAAGACGCTGAAAAAATGGGAATGATTTACAAAGTAATTTCTTCAGAAAACTTTTTAGAAGAAGTAAATGCTATTGCCAATACCTTAGCCAACATGCCTACCAAAGCATTAGGACTTACAAAGCGATTATTAAACCAATCCATAACAAATTCATTGGAAGAGCAATTAGATTTAGAAAGCGAACTTCAAATTGAAGCAGCTCAAAGTGAAGATTACGCTGAAGGAGTAGATGCTTTCGTAAACAAGAGAAAACCTGAATTTAAAGGAAAGTAATATTAGCAAAACCCGAATCAAGGTTTGTTAAATATTTAAAGTCTAAAAAATAAGAAATGATTAAAAATATTGGAATAATTGGCGCTGGAACGATGGGCGCTGGAATTGCACAAGTAGCAGCAACGGCTGGGTGCACAGTTAAAATTTACGATACAAAAACCGATGCTTTGGAAAAGTCTAAAGCCGATTTAGAAAAAATCATGAATCGTTTGGTTGAAAAGGGACGAATCGATGCTAATGAAAAGGAGCGCATTCAAAATAATATAAAGTACGTAAATACACTTAAGGAATTGAAAGATTCCCATATGACCATTGAGGCAATTATTGAAAACCTCGACATCAAGAAAAATGTGTTTTCAACGATTGAAAAGTTTGTAAGTGACGATTGTATATTGGCTTCAAACACATCTTCTCTATCTATTGCTTCCATTGCATCTTCATTAGAAAAACCTGAGCGTTGTATAGGAATTCACTTCTTCAACCCTGCTCCATTAATGAAATTAGTTGAAGTTATTCCTGCGGTACAAACCTCTGAAGAAACTATAAACATTTCTGTTCAAACCATTAAAGACTGGGGAAAAACAGTTGCAGTAGCCAAAGACACACCTGGATTTATTGTTAATCGTGTTGCAAGACCTTTCTACGGAGAAGCACTCCGAATTTACGAAGAAGGCATTGCCGATTTTGCTACTATCGATTGGACAATGACAAATTATGGAGGCTTTAAAATGGGTCCGTTTGAACTTATGGACTTTATAGGAAACGATATTAACTATACAGTTACCGAAACTGTTTTTCAAGCGTTTTATTACGATCCACGATACAAACCTTCATTCACACAAAAACGCTTTGCAGAAGCTGGATATTTAGGTAGAAAAACTGGTAGAGGTTTTTACAACTACGAAGAAAATGCCGTAAAACCTGAACCTGTGTTCAAAAATGATTTAAACATTGAAGAGCTCGTTTTCGAAAGAATATTAGTAATGCTAATTAATGAAGCTGCTGATGCCCTTTTCTGGAATATCGCATCTGCGGAAGACATAGACAATGCAATGACCAAAGGAGTAAATTATCCGAATGGGTTATTGGCTTGGGCGAACGAAAAAGGAATCGATTGGTGTGTAGAGAAAATGGATGAGCTGTACGACAAATATCACGAAGATCGCTACCGTTGTTCCCCGATTTTGAGAAAAATGAAGGATAACGGAAGTACATTCGACGTTTAAATTGAAAAATAATTAGGTTTTAAATCGAAATAAATATGAAGAAGTTTACTTATTTACTTTTAGCTTTATCTTTTATTCTTGGATCTTGTGGAAACAAGAAAGAAGAGAAAAAAGAAGAAGGCAATAAAACTGCTGAAACAGTATTAGAAAAAGCAAAAAGAATTCACGACAATGTAATAACCATTGATACTCACGTGGATTTTGATGTTCACAATTTCACCGCAGAAAAAAACTACAACCAAGAACTTCCAGTTCAAGTAGATTTACCTAAAATGGATAAAGGTGGTTTAGATGCTGTGTTCTTAATTGTATATACAGGACAAGGTGACTTAACAACAGAGGGCTATAAAAAAGCATATGAAAATGCCGATGCTAAGTTTAATGCTATTCATCGTTTAACTAAAGAATACGCTTCAGACAAAATAGAACTTGCAACTTCAGTAGAAGATGTTCGTCGAATTGCAAAATCGGGCAAAAAAATCGCTCTTATCGGGATAGAAAACGGTTACCCTATGGGGGAAGACATTTCTAAACTTCAAGAGTTTTACGACCGTGGAGCACGTTACTTATCGTTAGCTCACAATGGGCATAATCAATTAGCAGATTCAAATACAGGAGAAGAAGACAACGTTTGGCTTTATAAAAACAATCTAAGTGAGTTAGGGAAAGAAGCTGTTGCCGAACTTAACCGTTTAGGAATAATGATTGATGTTTCGCATCCATCAACAGGTTCAAACAAAGAAACTTTAGCACTTTCAAAGGCACCTGTAATAGCTTCACATTCTTCTGCTCGTGCATTAAATGATGTAAGTAGAAATCTTTGGGATGATGAGCTTTTAGCGATAAAAGAAAATGGTGGTGTAGTTCAAGCTGTAGCTTTTGCTAGTTATATCAACTCTAAAAAAGATTCTATTCACAAAGCCGCATCACGAAAAATTTTGGATGAGATTGCTAAAGAAATGGAATTAAAAATCCTAAGCTGGCCTCAATATAGAGAGTTAGATGAAGCCGAAGCGGAAGTATATCTAGATAAATACAGAGAACTACAGGCTACAGCAAAACCACGTATTGAAAAAGAAATTAATCCAATCGCACCTCCAGTTGATGTGAAAGATTTTGTAGATCACATAGACTATATGGTAAAACTTTTAGGAATCGATTACGTAGGAATCAGCTCTGATTTTGATGGTGGCGGTGGAGTTTATGGTTGGAGAGATGCTTCAGAAACTTTTAATGTTACTTTAGAATTAGTAAAACGCGGTTATAGCGAAGAAGACATCGCAAAACTTTGGGGTGAAAATCTACTTCGTGTAATGGAAGAAGTAGAAAAAGTAGCTTCTAAAATTCAAAGCGAAGAAAAAGCCAATTAAGCTTACTTCGTTTTCAAACAGATTAAAAAAAGCCTTCCAAATTTTTGGAAGGCTTTTTAGTATAAACGTTACGATGCTATATACTCATAGCTAGCTTGTAATCCAAGAGGAATTCCTAGTGCCCAATAAACTAATAGGAAAATGGTCCAAAAAACGAAGAATGCAATTGAGTACGGCACCATGGTTGAAACTAATGTGCCAATACCTGTACCCTTTACATATTTCTGGCAATAAACAACTACCAATGGGAAGTAAGGCATTAACGGGGTGATAATATTAGATACTGAATCCCCTACTCTATATGAAGCCTGAGTTAGATCTGGCGATATTCCTAACTGCATTAGCATAGGCACCATTACAGGGGCAATAAGCGCCCATTTAGCTGAGGCCGACCCGATAAATATGTTTACAAATCCTGTGAGAATAATAATTCCCACAATGGTAATTTGAGCAGGTAGATTTAAAGATTGAAGCCCTGAAGCTCCTTTTAATGCTAATAAAGCCCCGAGATTAGATTTAGCAAAAGCATCAATAAACAATGCACAGAAAAAAGCCATTACAATGTAATAACTCATTCCGCTCATAGATTTGGTCATACTCTCAATAATATCTTTACTCGTTTTAAAGGTTTTAGACATCATTCCATATACCACACCTGGAATTAAAAATATGATAAAAATTAACGGCACTATCGATTGCATTAATGGGGCTGAAAAGGAAGTGATTTCACCTTTCGGGTCACGTAGTGCTGAATCTGCAGGATAAGCCCATAAAAACAATCCTATTAAGCCTAATATCATTGCTAAACAAGCAGCGTAAAATGCTTTTTTCTCTTGTTTATCCAAAGAACCCATATTAACCTCTTCTCCTTCTTCAACAACTACAGGAACTTTTTTTAGTCGAGGTTCAACTATTTTATCTGTAATATACCAACCTATTAAAACTATAAGTATCGTTGAAGCTGAGGTAAAATACCAGTTATTTAATGGGTTTAACTGTATAGTAGGGTCTATAATTCTAGCGGCAGATTGTGTGAACCCTTGTAATAATGGATCAATACCCGAAGGGACAAAATTTGCACTAAACCCACCCGAAACGCCTGCGAAAGCAGCAGCGATTCCTGCAATAGGATGACGACCAGCGGCATAAAAAATAATTCCACCTAAAGGAATAACTAATACATATCCCGCATCGGTTGCTGTGTGAGAAACTATAGCAACTAAAATCAACATGGGGGTTAAAAGTGCTTTCGGTGTTATTCGCAACATCGATTTTAAACCTGCATTTATAAATCCCGAATGCTCAGCAACTCCTACTCCTAACATTGCTACAAGAACAATCCCTAAAGGAGCAAAACTAGTAAACACAGTTACCATACTAGAAAGAAATTTAGCCAATGCGGCACTTGTAAGTAAGTTGTGAATCTGAATTGCAGAACCTGTAGAAGGGTCTATTTCTGAAAATTCTAAAGTTGAAAAGATTGACGACAGCACCCAAATTAGGAGCATTAAGACAAAAAATAAAATGGCAGGATCGGGAAGTTTATTTCCTATTCGCTCAACTGAATCTAGTAGTTTGGTTACAAATCCTTTTTTTTCTGAAGTGGTCTCGTTAGTTGTGTTCATATCTTTGAGTAAAAACAAATAAATGGTTTAAGAATCCATTTAAATGCGATTAAAAAAAGACTAACATACAATTATTTCTTAAAACTTAAGAAGTTTTCAAAGTAGCGAAACTTAAAATTATAGTTTTTTCAGGTATGCAAAAAGTTTTAGGATATTCTATAGTATCCAGACTTTAGATAAGCCCCTTCATCAAAACCAATCGGGTGATCGATATCGTGTTGCGTAAATTCTTCTAATTGACACGTAACTTTCAAACGGTCAAATTCTTCACGATGAATATCTAAAAACTCATCGGCATTAATTCTAGAAGAACATGAAGCTAACAACAACAATCCATTTTTTCTTGTTAATTGAATTCCGAGAGTAGTTAATTCGGCATATTTCTTTTTAGCGACGTCAATTTCCTTTTTACTTTTTGCAAAAGAAGGCGGATCGATTATCACAATATCAAACTGCTTTTTGTGCTTAACCATATCGTTTAAAAGCTCAAAAGCATCCCCAGCTAAAGTAAAATGTTTGCCGTCGTGATTATTTAAATTTGCATTCTGTTGTGCTAATTCTAATGCCTGTTTACTGAAATCTAAACTTGTAACTTCTTTCGCTCCACTAGCCAAAGCGTGAACCGAAAAACCACCAGCATATGAAAACACATCAAGTACGGTCTTACCTTTAGCAAGCTGACCCACTCTATGTCGATTTGCTCTATGATCAAGAAAAAAACCTGTTTTATGTCCTAGTAAAAGATCCGCTTGAAAATTCACTCCATACTCCTTGAAGGTTACCGTGTGATTATCAAAATTGCCATAAAGTACATCACCTTCTTTAAAAGAAATCTTCATTTTTTGAAGGTTTCTACTTAGGCGAAGGACCAAACTTTCCACTTGACTTGCTTCAGCAATAGCTGGCACTAGCATTATAAGATATGGCAACCAAATAGACGAATACAATTTTACAACTCCCACATTATTATAAATATCCACTATAAGACCTGGAAGCCCATCATTTTCTCCAAAAATTAAACGATAAGCATTTGTATCAGTTTCTAATAATGGTTTACGAACTTCGTACGCCTCAAAAATTTTCTTCTGAAAAAACTCTTCATTTATTTTTGCACCACCTCCTAAATGAATCATTTTTATTCGAATTGGAGAATCTGGGTCGTACAGTCCAATTCCAAACACTTTATTATTCCTCTGATCGAAAAGTATAGCAACATCGCCAGCTTTTCCTGGTTTATTAATTTTTTCAATACTTTCTGAAAATATCCAAGGATGCCCCTGTTTAACTAACTTTTCAGCAGTAGGTTTAAGTTTTATTGCCAAAGAAATTGGAGATGCCATATATCGCTGTTTTGTAAAGTGAAAGTATAGTTGTTTAAAAGAAAAAAGGAAATGATAGTTGGGGTTAAAATTACTTAATCTTCATAAATAATAAGATTTTACAAATGTCTATATTTAATGTCCTATTTTTGTATTAAATCTAGCTAGTTTCATTTTAATCTAATATATGATTGAAAAAGATAATAATTCCTTTGGTTCAAAAATGAATCCTGAAGACATCCCTAGTAAAATGCTTTCTCTGGATCCTTTTAGCTCTTGGCTTGGGATTGAAATTTTAGAACTTAAAAAAGGGTTTGCCAAACTTGGTATGCGTATTAGAAAAGATATGCTAAATAGTATGGGAAAAGCTCATGGAGGAATTTCATTTTCTTTAGCAGATACTGCCTTTGGCTTTGCAGCAAACTCTCAAGGTAAATATGCTGTATCTATCGAGACTTCTATAAATCATATTGAAGCCTTAGAAGAAGGAGATTACATAATTGCGGAATCGGTAATTGAGAGAACAAAAAACAAACTAGCATTTTATATTGTTGAAGTTAAACGAGAAGAAGAGTTAGTTGCACTTTTTAAAGGAGTTGGCTATAGAGCTTCAAAAGAATGGACTGAAGAGTAGAATATTTTTATATTTTCTTTGCAGTTCCTTAATTTCTTGATATTTTAGAAAATACTGTTTTTGATAAAAATAATAATCTATAATTTACAATTGTCTTTTTGTTTAAAATCGGTTAATTTTTTCAAATTTCAACACTAAATTTAACAAGAAGTTATCCAAAATTGAATTATTTAGAAAGACAAGAGTAATGCGAGGTTAGCGCTTCTTTTATAGACTATAAAGTTTATCATTTTTTAATAAAAACTTAACCATTTAATAAAACGCATTAAATAGTTTTGATAAAATTTTCGAAAACCAAAATCTAATGAAATTAAAGAAATATCCTATTGATAGAATAAAAAGACCTTTTGCAAAATTAATGCAAGAAGAAAAGTCTGGCGCCCTTGTTTTGGGGATAAGTATTATTATTGCATTTATTCTTGCTAATTCACCAATTCACGAGCAATATCATCATTTTTTCGAACACGAATTTGGTTTTTATTTTGACGGGAGTCCTTACTTAGAATACAGTATTTCTGAATGGATTAACGATGGTTTAATGGCTATTTTCTTTTTTGTGGTAGGTCTCGAACTTAAACGAGAGATAGTTGCTGGTGAGCTGTCTAATGTTCGAAAGGCAATGCTTCCTATTGCTGCAGCAATTGGGGGTATGTTAGTCCCTGCTGCTATCTATCTAGCCTTAAACCCAACAGGTGAAGTTCACAGTGGATGGGGAATCCCGATGGCTACTGATATTGCACTAGCGTTAGGAGTATTATATCTTCTAGGAAACAGAGTCCCCTTAGCTATAAAAGTATTTTTAACTGCCCTAGCCATTGTCGATGATTTAGGGGCTGTTCTGGTAATTGCATTTTTCTATACATCCAATATCTCATTCTTAAATCTTGCTATTGGTTTTGCATTTTTATTAATGATGTTTATTGGAAATAGAATGGGCGTACGAAGCATCATCTACTATGCTTTAATAGGTATTGTGGGTGTATGGACTGCATTTATTTTATCAGGTATTCACGCTACTATTGCAGCAGTATTAGCTGCTTTTATGATTCCTGCCAACGTAAGAATTAAAGAGAGTATTTATATTTCAAGAATTAAAAAGCATTTATTTAGATTTAAAAACACCGATCCAGACGATTTAATTCCAACGTTAACCAATAAACAATTACATATACTTGAGCGCGTTAGCCTAGACACCAAAAAAGCTATCCCACCACTTCAAAGGTTAGAGCACGCAATGACTCCTTTCGTAAACTTTATTATACTTCCAATATTTGCCCTTGCAAATGCGGGTGTAACCGTATTTAATATTGAAATAGATAAGTTATTTAGCACCAATGTAGCCATTGGAGTTGGATTAGGATTGTTAGTAGGAAAAGTTGTTGGAATTGTTGGTTTTAGCTGGCTGGCAGTAAAATTGAACATTGCTTCATTCCCTAAATTAATGACCTTGAAAAGTCTTACCGGTTTAGCTTTATTAGCTTCTATCGGATTTACAATGTCACTGTTTATTACGCAATTGGCATTCACTCATGAAGAGTTTAAAACGCAAGCTAAAATAGGTATCTTTATTGCTTCTATTATCGGTGGGTTATTAGGGTACTTTATATTAAACAAACAATTTAAAAAAACAATTTAATAAGCTTGTAATTATGAAATGGAAAGGTAGAAGAAAGAGCGGTAATCTTGAAGACCGACGTGGAATGAGCAAGGGCAAAATGGCTGCTGGTGGTGGTATAGTTGTTACTATAATCGTTTTGGCCCTAAACTTTTTTGGAGGCGACACAGGCAAACAACTCGCCCCGATTGTTGAACAGATTGGAAACAGTCGAACTTCACAACAAGTTGAACAAAGAGAACTTACTGCTCAAGAAAAGGAAATGGGCGACTTTATGGCTACAGTCTTAGCTGATACTGAAGATGCATGGCGACAAATTTTTAACGAGAATAACTTAGGTAATTATCAAGAGCCTAAAATGGTACTTTTTACAGATGCAGTTAGAACAGGGTGTGGAAATGCTAGCTCAGCTTCAGGACCATTTTACTGTCCTGCAGATCAAAAAGTTTATATGGATTTAGTGTTCTTTAATGAATTAAAATCTCGTTTTGGAGCAAAAGGTGGTGACTTTGCCATCGCTTATGTAACTGCACACGAAATCGGACATCACGTTCAAACTTTACTTGGAACTTCTGGTAAAGTAACACAATTACAACGTCAGGCAGGTCAAGCACAAGCTAACAGACTTTCGGTTGCTTTAGAGCTACAAGCTGATTTCTATGCCGGGGTTTGGGCTCACTACAACCAAAAATATTTGGAAGAAGGTGACATAGAAGAAGCCCTAAGCGCAGCAAATGCTGTAGGTGATGACGCCATTCAAAAAAGAACACGTGGAGATGTTATTCCAGATAGTTTTACACACGGAACCTCAGAGCAACGTATGACTTGGTTTATGAAAGGGTTTAAAACTGGAGATGTAAGACAAGGAGACACCTTTGCAGAATTATTAAATTAACATTCAAAAACTTTAATGGAAGCATATATAATTGACGGAATTAGAACGCCAATAGGAAATTACAAAGGAACCTTATCTGCTGTTCGCACAGACGATTTAGGTGCTATCGTGATTAAAGAAGTAGTAAAAAGAAACCCAAATATACCTAGCGATGCTTATGACGATGTTATCATGGGATGCGCAAATCAAGCGGGAGAAGACAATCGAAACGTCGCTAGAATGTCATCGCTTTTAGCGGGATTACCTTTCACCGTACCTGGCGAAACGGTTAATAGACTTTGCAGTTCAGGTTTGTCTGCAATTATTCACGCAAACAGAGCAATAAAAGCTGGAGATGGCGATTTATTTATTGCTGGAGGAGTAGAAAATATGACGCGTGGGCCATACGTAATTGCTAAACCTTCAAGTGCTTTTGGAAACGATTCTAAAATGTACGATTCAAGTTTTGGATGGCGTTTTATCAATCCAAAAATGCAAGAACAATACGGTACTGATGGTATGGGAAATACCGCTGAAAATCTTGTAGAGATGTATAATATCTCAAGAGAAGACCAAGATAAATTTGCACTTTGGAGTCAGCAGAAAGCTACTAAAGCACAGGAAAATGGAAGATTAGCAAAAGAGATTGTTACCGTTGAAATTCCACAACGCAAAAAAGATCCAATATTATTTTCAAAAGATGAATTCATAAAGCCTACAACCTCATTAGAAGTTTTAGGAAAACTACGTCCAGCTTTCAAAAAAGAAGGAGGTAGTGTAACAGCAGGAAATTCATCAGGATTAAATGATGGCGCAGCGGCAACAATTATTGCATCAGAAAACGCTGTAAAAAAATACAATCTTAAACCAATAGCAAGAATCGTAAGTTCTGCTGTGGTTGGAGTTGAACCAAGAATTATGGGTATTGGTCCTGTTGAAGCTTCTAACAAGGCTTTAGAAAAAGCAGGATTAACTATGGATGATATGGATATTATCGAGCTAAACGAAGCTTTTGCTGCGCAAGCATTAGCTTGTACTCGAGCATGGGGATTGAAAGATGATGACCCAAGATTAAACCCAAATGGAGGTGCAATTGCCATTGGCCACCCACTTGGAGTAACAGGAGCTAGAACTACTTATTCAGCAGCCTTAGAATTAAAAGAACAAAACAAGAGATACGCCTTGGTTACGATGTGTATTGGAGTTGGGCAAGGTTATGCTGCGGTAATCGAGCGAGTTTAAAAAATTGTTTTTCACTTAAAAAGTGAATTACTTAAAAAAATTATAATGAAAAAATTACATAATTACGTTACAGGACAATGGATTCAAGGTAAAGGTGAAGGTGTTCCTATGCACGACGCCATTACCGGTGAAGTAATTGCCCTTTCAGATACTGAAGGACTTGATTTTGGTGAAATTCTTCATTACGGAAGAACAAAAGGTGGAGAAGTACTTCGTAAAATGACTTTTCAAGAGCGTGGAAATATGCTAAAATCCTTAGCACTTCACCTCGTAAAAAAGAAAACCGATTTTTATGAAATAAGCTATAGAACTGGAGCTACAAAGATTGATAGCTGGATAGATATTGAAGGAGGATTTGGAAACTTATTCGCTAATGCTTCTCTTAGAAAACTTTTCCCTAATCAATCTTATCACGTTGAAGGAGACCCAATAGATCTTTCTCGTGGCGGACGCTTTATGGCGCATCATATTATGGTGCCAAAACGTGGAGTTGCAGTACACATTAATGCTTTTAACTTCCCAGTTTGGGGAATGTTAGAAAAATGTGCGGTAAACTGGATGGCAGGTGTACCTGCTGTAGTTAAGCCCGCAACCAATACTTCATTCTTAACAGAAGCAGTTGTTCGAGAAATTATTGCTTCTGGAATACTTCCTGAAGGCGCTCTACAACTTATCACAGGATCTGCAAGAACTATATTAGACACCGTAGAATCACAGGATGTTGTTACATTCACAGGTTCTGCATCTACGGGACGTATGTTAAAAGCACATCCTAGAATTATCGAGGAAGCGGTTCCTTTTACTATGGAAGCCGATTCGTTAAACGCTTCAATTTTAGGAGAAGATGCCATTCCTGGAACCCCAGAATTCGACCTTTTTATAAAAGAAGTACGCAATGAAATGACCGTAAAATGTGGTCAAAAATGTACTGCTATTCGTCGTGTTATTGTTCCCGAAAACTTAGTTGAAGATGTACAAATAGCACTTGGAAAAGCACTTTCAAAAGTAACTATTGGCGACCCACGACTAAAAGAAGTAAGAATGGGCTCCTTGGTAAGTTTAGACCAAGTACAAGAAGTTCGTGAACGCGTTCAAGAGTTGTCAAAAACAGCAAGTATAGTTTATGGCGACTTAGATAAAATTGACGTTATTGGTGCAGATGCTAAAAAAGGTGCATTCTTAGCTCCAATTGTACTTCGTGAAGACAATCCTTTTAAAAACTTATCTGTACACGAAACAGAGGCATTTGGACCTGTTAGTACTATCATGCCTTATAAGAACTTAGATGAAGCTATTACCTTAGCCCAAATGGGGAAAGGTTCCTTGGTTTCTTCTATCGCTACCAATGATGATAAAATTGCAAAAGATTACGTAGTAAATGCTGCTTCACATCACGGTAGAATTTTAGTGATAAACCGTGAAAGCGCTAAGGAAAGTACAGGACACGGTTCACCACTACCAAGTTTAGTTCACGGTGGTCCAGGACGTGCTGGTGGAGGTGAAGAAATGGGTGGAATGCGAGGTATTAAGCATTATTTACAACGTACAGCCATTCAAGGTTCTCCAACTACATTAACTGAAATTACAGGAATATACCAAGCAAATGCAGATTACAAGGAAGCAGATAAACATCCTTTTGCATATCACTGGGAAGACATAAAACCAGGTATGTCGCTTAAAACTCACAAGCGAACACTTACAGATTCAGACATTATAAGCTTTGCGAATCTTACTTGGGATCATTTTTATGCTCATACAGATATCACTTCGCTAGACGGAAGTATTTTCGAAAAACGAACAGCTCACGGTTACTTCATTATTGCAGCAGCAGCAGGACTATTTGTTTATCCTAATAAAGGTCCAGTAGCTGCAAACTATGGACTAGAAGATTGTAGATTCCTTCGTCCGTTATACCATAATGATACTATCTATGTTCGACTAACGTGTAAGCAAAAAGTTGATCGCGATGTAGCTTCTGCAGAACATCCAAGTGGTATAGTAAAGTGGTTTGTTGAAGTTTTTGACGCCGAAGATGAATTAGTTGCAGTAGCGACAATTTTAACGATGGTTCAAAAGAAACAAGAGGTTTTTGTTGAAATGACTGAAGAGAAAATTCAGGAATTAGTAAACAAAATAACTGAGAATGATAAGCCTAAATGGGGTATTATGACACCTCAACATATGCTGGAGCATTTAGAAGAATCGTATAAAGTTCTTGGAGGGCAAATTCAAGATTTTGAAATTGTAACTCCTGAAAAGATTGTAGAGAAAGTAAGAAACAGTCTTTATAATTATGAAAAGTTCCCTCAAAACTCACAATTCCCGACTATGAAAAAGGGAGAGCTGGAAGATTTAAAACATCCGGATTTAGCAACTGCTAAGGAGAAATTTTTTGAAGCAAGAGAACAATACACTGCTTTTTTCAAAGAAAACCCTGATGCTGTGCTAAAAAATATGGTTTTCGGTGAATTGAATAAATATGAATCTTACCTACTGGAAAGAAAACACCTAAACCACCATTTTGAACAGTTTGGGTTGATTTAATTATCTAGATATATTCTATTAAATTTAAAATGGTCTCTTAGTTTTAAGGGACCATTTTAAATTTAGAAACATCTACTTTTCTTTTTTACTCTCGTCTTTTAGTAGAATTTCATATAGTAGATAAAGTCCAATAATCGCAGCAATCACAAACAGTATGAATGCAAATCCTGGATAACCCGCAATTGTCCATGAACTAGGAACTCTCACCAACATCGCTGCTCCAATAATTAAAGCTGCGATGATAAGTCCAGCTGTAATTCGATTGGCCACTTTTTGAAATGCACCCGTAAATCGCTGTTCATCAATAGCATCAACTTTAATTTTCAACCTATTATCCGCTAGAAGTTCTGAGAATTTATTTAATCGATAAGGCAAATTTTCTGTTAGCTCTTTCATTTCCAGAAATACCTCCATTAAATTTTCTGGTTTTAAATTCTCCTTCATTCGCTGCTGCATCAAAAGCTGAACATAATCTTTTACGGTTTGCTGCACATCGTATTTGGGTGCCAGATATGCCACAATTTGGTCCAGATTGAGTAGAATCTTTCCTAGAATATTCAGTTCTACGGGAATATGAATGCCTTCTTGTGCAGCCATTTGGTTCATTTTTATCAAGACCCTACCCGTTTGTAAATCTTTGGCCCGAGCATTCTCATTTTCCTGAATTTTGCGAATTACATCTTTTTTGAAATTGGATACATCCTTCTTTTCATCGTATTCGCTTATACTTAAAAGTATATCTGTAACCCGAGAACCATCGTAATTACTCAAGCCAATCATCAATTTTAAAATGATTTCTTGCATTTCATTGCTGAACTTGGCTACCATTCCCAAGTCCATAAGCGCAATTTTATTTTCTGGCGTTAAATAAACATTTCCCGGATGTGGATCGGCGTGAGCAAATCCATCTACTATAATTTGTTTTAAATAGCTTTTTACCAATTCATCCACCAAAGGTTCAAAAGAAATGTCGAGACGTTTTAAAGGTGAAACCTTTGTGATTTTCCCTCCTTCTACAAATTCCATTGTAAGCACCTTGGAAGAGCAATAATCCAATATTGGAGCAGGAATGAACATATGTTCAAATTCAACTAGATTCTTTTTTAATGTAGCCAAATTTTGAGCTTCCAATGTATAGTCTAGCTCCTTCAACAATACATATCGAAGTTCTTCAATTACACTGTGAATGGCATAATTACGTCCCATTTCACTATAAGTTTCAAGCTTTTCCGAAATAGACATCAATGTATCTAAATCCTCAATAAATCGCTTCCGAATTCCTGGACGTTGTACTTTTACGGCAACAATTTTTCCTGAGTGAAGGACAGCACGATGAACTTGACCAATAGAAGCACTTGCCAAAGGTTCTTTTTCGAAAGATGCGAATGCTTTGGAAATACGTACTCCTAACTCTTCTTTAAATATTGTTTCGACCTCTTGATAATCTACAATCTCAACATCATCCTGAAGTGTCGCTAAGGCGTCTAAAAATGGAGGGGGTAATAAGTCTGGACGGGTTGAAAGAAGTTGGCCGAGCTTAACATAAGTAGGCCCCATACTTTTTAAGTCTTCCGCAAGTTCTTCAGGCGAATGGTCGAAGTTTTCCGATTCAATTTCAGACTCAGAATCGGCCATCTTTTCTTCGGTATAGGAAAAGACATCGCTATTCCAATACTTCATCATAAATTTAAAGAAACGGATATACTTGTCGTATTGATCGGGAAGTAGGCTCATAATTTGTAATTTTTATGAAAACTACAAAATTTACTTAACTGTCTATATGAGCTTTAGGATAAATTTAGGTAAAATGAATCCCTTTTCGTTTCTAATCTTCTGCAGTTTTTTCTTTACCTTTCTTAGTTGCGATTACACTAATAATTAATATCTGAAACGCGTGATAGAACATCAGCGGTAAAAGTACTATTCCAATTATACTAGTCTGCCCAAAAAGTGCTTCCGAAAATACAGTTCCGTGGACTAAAGATTTTTTAGTTCCACAAAATTGATTTGTAATTCTGTCGGCGTGATTGAAGTTAAGCAGTTTCCCAAACCACCCTGTTAGGGAGTACACAATATAAAACAGAAGTAAAACCAAGGCTACCATTACCCCCATTTCTAAAACACTTACGCTTGAAAAAATTTCATCTTCAAAAGATTGGACGAAGCTTTTATATATTATCAGCAAAATCACAAACTTATCGAATAAGCTCAGCTGTCTTTTATGCCGTTGAGCCCAAGCTCCGAAAAACTTACGAAGTAAAAGTCCCAGTATTAATGGAATTAAAATTTCAGTAATCAACTGAATATAAATTGAAGAAAAATCGAAAGCTACATCTGTTTGACTTATAAATGGCATCATCCACAGCGGTGTTAAAACTATCCCGATAATTCCCGATATGCTTGCATTAAAAATCGCTGCAGGTAAATTTCCTTTAGCCATAGACACCATCACAACCGATGAAGATACCGTAGATGGCAATGCTGCCATAAATAAAAAGGCCAACCAGAGAAGCTCATAATCTGTATTTTTAAATAGCGGGTAAAACGGCAGTATTAAAAGTGGAAATAGAATAAATGTAGAACTCTGAACGGTAAGGTGTAATTTCCAGTTTTTCAGCCCATTTTTAATCGCTTCAGAATTCAGACTCAAGCCATAAAAAAAGAAAATAAAAGAAATTCCAATACTACTAATCAATCCCATTGGTATAGGGCTGCTTGATACTGCAAGTTGAGGAAAAAAGTAGGCAAGAATAATGCTAACTACAATTGCAATTACAAACGAATCGATCTTAAGCTTCTTAAGCATAGAATTTTTTAGCAAAGATATAAGTGCTGAGCATTTTAAGGTGACGTATTTTAAAAAAGTAGATCAAATATGTTTTTTGAAAATATTTCCAAATGTTTGATTAAAATCTACGTCATTAAAGCTCAATTAGGCATTAAATTTATAAAAAGTTGATTTATTTTGTAGAGCTAGAAAAGACCATAGTTTTTGCAAGCCTTTTGAATGGTTAAAAAGATCATTTGAAATGGAAATGTCTTTTATTTTAAATAAATTGTAACCAAACGAAAATCCGCATAAAAAGCGAAATAATATGAATGAAGCATACGTAAAACACAGCACTCAAAACGAAATTGCAACCATCGAATTTTTTCACCCAGCACATAACAGCTTACCAGGTGATTTATTGGCAAAACTTGCAAATACTATTACCGAAGTCGGGAATGATGATAAGGTGAAAGTTATCATATTAAAAAGTGGTGGCGATAGAACTTTTTGTGCAGGTGCAAGTTTCAATGAATTAATCAGCATCAACGATGCAGGTACAGGAAAAATATTTTTTAGTGGTTTCGCCAATGTGATTAATGCAATGCGCAAATGCCCAAAGTTTATCATAGGAAGAATTCAAGGAAAGACTGTTGGTGGTGGCGTTGGCGTTGCATCGGCAACGGATTATTGTATGGCAACAAAATTTGCTGCAATTAAATTGAGTGAACTTAACGTTGGTATCGGTCCATTTGTAGTTGGTCCAGCTGTAGAAAGAAAATTAGGAACAAGTGGGTTTAGTCAAATAGCCATTGACGCAAATTCTTTTTACGACGCCGAATGGGCTAAACAAAAAGGATTATACAATCAAGTTTACGACTCTACTGAAGAAATGGATGAAGCTGTTCAAAAATTTGCTGAAAACCTTTGCAAGTATAACCCTGAGGCAATGAAAGAAATGAAAAAAGTTTTTTGGAGCGGAACCGAAGATTGGGATGAACTTTTAGCTGAAAGAGCAGTAATTTCAGGAAGATTAGTCCTAAGCGATTTCACGAAAGAAACACTGAAGAGATTTAAATAATAGTTTGTAGTTGGTAGTAGTTAGTGGATAGAATGAATTATGGAAAGTGAGTTTCATTTTAAATTTGAAGATTTGATCGTGTACCAAAAAGCCATTGAGTTTGGTGAAATTGTACATTCTCAAGTTTCCACTTTTCCTAAAATTGAAGACTATCGATTATCTGCTCAATTTGCTCGTGCGGCAGACTCAATAGCCTTTAATATTGCAGAAGGCTCAGGCAGTTCGGATGCAAGTTTTTTAAACTATTTAAGAATTGCAAGAGATAGCTCAAGAGAGTGTGTAGCGGCAACTACTAAAGCACTACTTAGAAACTATATCTCTTTTGAGCAAAGTGAGAAGAATCGAGAAATATTGGTAGAAATAATTAAGATGCTCACAGCTTTAATGAAATACCTAAACAATAAAAACGCTATATAATCCACTACTCTCTACCTACTATTCTATAAAAACTAAATTATGATCTATTCATTCAAAGGCCACATTCCAGTAATTCACGAATCTAGTTTTGTTCATCCACTGGCTGCTGTAACCGGGAATGTAATTATTGGAAAAAACTGCTATATTGGACCGGGCGCTGCAATTCGTGGGGACTGGGGAGAGATAATCTTGGAAGACGGAGTGAATGTACAAGAAAACTGTACAGTTCATATGTTTCCAGGTAAGAGTATTGTGTTAAAAGAAGGCGCTCATGTAGGCCACGGCGCAGTTATTCACGGCGCTAATTTAGGCAGGAATTGCTTGATTGGGATGAATAGCGTTATTATGGATGATGCTGAAATTGGCGATGAATGTATTGTTGGTGCAATGAGTTTTGTGAAAGCTGAAGAAAAATTTCCCAAAAGAAAATTGATTGTAGGAAATCCAGCTAAAGCCATTAAAGATATATCAGATGATATGATTGCATGGAAAACAGCGGGAACAAGATTGTATCAACAATTACCAACTGATTGTCACGAAAGTTTAAAGGAAGTTGAACCATTACGCGAAATCCCAAAAAACAGACCTGTACAAGAGGATTTTTATAAAACACTTCAAGACTTTAGAAAAAAATAATAATGTATAATAAAGAAATAGAAACACTTCCTCTTGAAAAGCTTAGGAAGCTACAAAGTGAACGTCTAGTGAATCTCGTAAACCGAGTATATAAAACCGTTCCGTTTTATAAAAATCTTTTTGATGAATCAGGAATTGATGTGTCATCAATAAAATCGATTAATGATATCCACAAGCTTCCTTTCACCAAAAAAACAGATTTAAGAGATCAGTATCCTTTTGGATTTTTAACTGTACCTGAAAACCAATTAGCGCGTATTCATTGCTCAAGTGGTACTACAGGAAAACCTACAGTGGTAGCTTATACAAAAAACGACTTAGATATTTTCTCAGAAGTTGTAGCTCGCTCTTTGGCTGCTGGAGGTGCAAAGCCTGGGATGAAAATGCATAATAGCTATGGTTATGGCTTATTTACTGGCGGGATCGGAATTCACTATGGAGCAGAAAAGTTAGGAATGTCCGTAGTACCTGTTTCAGTTGGAATGACCGATAGACAAATTACCTTATTACAAGATTTTCAGCCTGAAGTAATTTGCTGCACCCCTTCTTACGCCCAAACCATTGCTTTTGAATTGGAAAAAAGGAACTTAAAAATATCCGACCTTAATTTAAAATATGCTATTTTAGGAGCTGAACCTTGGACAGAAGCTATAAGAAGTGACATAGAAGCCTCATTAGGAGTAAAAGCAACTAATATTTATGGTCTGAGTGAAATTATAGGTCCTGGAGTTTCACAGGAAGCCTATAATGAGCAAGGTACAGGAAGTTATGTTTGGGAAGATCATTTCTTTCCTGAAATTGTAGATAAGGATACAGGTGAACCTCTTCCTTATGGAGAAGAAGGTGTGTTAGTGTTTACCACTCTTACAAAAGAAGCCATGCCTTTTTTAAGGTATTGGACAAATGATATTTGCAGTCTGTCTTACGACCATAGCACGTCTAGAACTCATATTAAAATGGGACAAATTAAAGGTCGGTCAGATGATATGCTTATTATTAGAGGTGTAAATTTATTTCACACTCAAATTGAAGAAATTTTTAAGGAGTATAAAGAATTAACACCAAACTATCAGCTAATTGTCACCAAAAATGGTTTAGCAGATCAAGTAGAGGTTAAAGTTGAAACCAACTCAGACTTTCAAATTAAGTTAGGTTTAGAGAGTGGATTCAAAGAAGATGAGGTTTTAAGGAACTCAGCATTAGCTTCTATGTCTAATCAATTGAAAAAAAATATAAAAGATAAAGTAGGATTGAGTATTAAGGTGACCTTAAATTGTTATGGGGCAATTCCTAAAAGTGAAGGAGGAAAATTAA
Source organism: Aequorivita sp. 609 (assembly GCF_014212065.1). Classification (NCBI taxonomy): domain Bacteria; kingdom Pseudomonadati; phylum Bacteroidota; class Flavobacteriia; order Flavobacteriales; family Flavobacteriaceae; genus Aequorivita; species Aequorivita sp. 609. The sequence goes on from NZ_JACJVM010000213.1 coordinate 26,668, forward strand.
ACCGTATCATTGACTTACGAAATTCTTAAAAAATAAAATATGCCTAAGCAGGAATTTAGAATGCCCAAAATGGGCGAAAGCATTACCGAAGGAACCATCATAGAATGGCACGTAAACGTTGGCGAGTCTTTTGAAGAAGGAGATGTACTTTTAGAAGTAGCTACAGATAAAGTGGATAATGAAGTCCCTGCAGTAGCTTCAGGAAAGTTAATTGAACAAAAATTCAGCAATGGAGATGTAGTTCCAATCGGAGAAGTTATAGCTATTTTAGAACTTTCAGATAGTGAAGGATTAGAAAAATCAGATTCAAAAACTTCATCATCACCTTCAAAAAATAAGGTTTCTCAGCGCAGTAGTACTAGGTCAGCTTCAAAAGAAAAAATTGCGAAGCCTAGTCAAAGTTCACCAGCAAAATCATTTAAAGTAAATGAAAACCTATTCATTTCACCTTTGGTTGATAGCATTGCCAGAAAGCATCATATTAGCTATGAAGAGTTAGCACGAATTCCTGGAACCGGAAAAGATGGTCGCTTACGTAAGAGTGATGTTACAGAGTATATTGCAAGCGGACGTCCGTTTAAGTTTGCACAACCTATTTCAGAGCCTACAGGGTTTCAAGTGCCAGATTTAAAATTTGACAAAAGCAAAGGGAAAATAGTAGAAATGGATCGTATGCGTCAAATGATTGCCGACCATATGGTTTTTTCTAAACATACATCTCCACACGTTACTGCTTACGTGGAAGCCGATCTTACCGAAATGGTAAAGTGGCGAAATGAAAACAAAATTCCATTTCAGAAAAAATACAATGAAAAGCTTACATTCACCCCATTATTTATTGAATGTGTAGCCAAAGCAATTACCGATTTCCCGATGATAAATTCATCTTTAGATGGAAAAAATGTAATTGTGAAAGAGAATATAAATATTGGAATGGCAACTGCCCTACCTACAGGTAACTTAATTGTTCCCGTGGTAAAAAATGCTGACAAAAAAAGCCTAAAAGAGTTAGCCGAAGCCACGAACGAATTAGCAGGGAAAGCCCGTGACAATAAGTTAAAAGGTGACGACACTAAAGGAAGTACTTTTACTATTAGTAATGTTGGAACTTTTGGTAGTTTAATGGGTACACCAATAATTAACCAACCCGAAGCAGCAATTTTGGCTACAGGAATTATAAAAAAGCGCGCTGAGGTTATGGAAAGAGAAACGGGAGATACTATTGAAATTCGCCATATGATGTACCTCTCTCTTTCATTCGACCATAGAATAGTTGATGGATATTTAGCTGGTTCATTTTTGAGAAGAATTGCTGACTATATGGAGAAGTTTGATGTAAATAGAGAATTGTAGTCAAGACTATTACCACAAACTAGCGACAAGCATTTTGACAGGAATTATCGCGAGTAAAAAGCACCCTTCAAAATGACTAAGAAAAAGATAAAAGAAAGAATTAATTTAAAAGTTAGAGCTAACAGTTTTTAAAAACTTGTTAAGTCTCAGAACAATTATAAAATCATGAATCGATGGTTAATAAAATAAATAAAGAAACCCTTAAAAAAGCCTTTAAAACTCTCGTTACTGCAAAAGGAATGACTGAGATTTATGAGGAGAACTTTAAGACAGTTTCAAAATACGTTCATGCAACTTCGCGTGGTCACGAGGTGATACAAATAGCTGCAGGGATGCAACTCTTACCGCAAGATTATGTTTTTCCATACTACAGGGATGATTCAATCTTGCTTTCTATTGGAATGACACCTTATGAGTTAATGCTTCAGGTTTTAGCTAAAAAAGACGATCCTTTTTCAGGTGGGCGAACTTATTACTCTCATCCAAGCTTAAAAGACGACGATAAGCCTAAAATTCCTCATCAGAGTTCTGCTACAGGAATGCAAGCCATACCTGCCACTGGGGTAGCTTTAGGCTTTTGGTATAAAGAATCCTTTAATTCAGAATTCAAAACTCAGGATTCGGAATTAGATGCCCCGATTGTAATTTGTAGTTTAGGCGACGCTTCTGTTACTGAAGGCGAAGTTGCTGAAGCCTTTCAAATGGCTGTTTTAAAGAAGCTACCCATACTTTACTTGGTTCAGGACAATGGCTGGGATATTTCAGCAAACGCAGCTGAAACAAGAGCTCAAAATGCTTATGAGTATGCAAAAGGTTTTAATGGACTAGAGGCGGTAACTATTGATGGAACTGATTTTGAAGAAAGCTACAACACACTTCAAGATGTAATTTCAAAAATAAGAACTGAGCGCAGACCATTTTTAGTACACGCAAAAGTCCCATTATTAAATCACCATACTTCAGGTGTTAGAATGGAATTTTATCGTGACGATTTAGACGAAGCTAGAACTCGTGATCCATATCCGAAAATGGTAAAACTATTGCGGGATAATGGTATTAAACAAAAAGAATTAGACGAGATAGAGAGCGAAGTTAAAAACGAAGTCAAAAAGGCATTAGAAGAAGCTTTTGCAGCAGAAGACCCAAAACCGGAAGATTTATTTACTCACGATTTTGCACCAACCGAAATAACCGAAGAAGTTGGAGATAGAAGCCCGAAAGGTGCCGAAAAAGTAGTGATGGTGGATTGTGCTCTATCTGCCATTGAGGAAATTATGCGCAAGCATCCAGAATCCTTGTTATATGGCCAAGACGTGGGAAGGCGATTGGGAGGAGTTTTCCGTGAAGCTGCTACTTTAGCTGAAAAGTTTGGCGACAACCGCGTTTTTAACACTCCTATTCAAGAAGCTTTTATAGTGGGAAGTACAGTTGGAATGAGTGCCGTAGGTTTAAAACCGTTCGTTGAAGTTCAGTTTGCCGATTATATTTGGCCTGGACTAAATCAGTTATTTACTGAAGTAAGCCGAAGTTGTTACCTTTCGGAAGGAAAATGGCCCGTATCAATGGTATTACGTGTTCCAATTGGAGCTTATGGTAGTGGTGGGCCTTATCATTCATCTTCAGTAGAAAGTATTGTTACAAATATCCGTGGATTAAAAATAGCCTACCCAAGTAATGGAGCAGATCTTAAAGGTCTTTTAAAAGCGGCTTATTACGACCCAAACCCTGTTATAATTTTTGAACACAAAGGGCTTTATTGGAGTAAAGTGAAAGGAACAAAAGGAGCTACTTCGGTGTTACCTGCAGAAGATTATATTTTACCATTTGGCAAAGCTTGGGTTTTACAAGAAATATGGAAGCAAGAAGATGAAGAAACTCTTTCAATAATAACTTATGGAATGGGAGTGCATTGGGCAATGAATGCTTCCGAGGAACTAGGAATGCAGGATAAAATTGAAGTTGTAGACCTTAGAACCCTTCACCCATTAGATTATGAAACAGTTTTTAAATCGGTCAAAAAATGTGGAAAATGTCTAGTTGTAACAGAAGAACCATCAGAAAATGGATTTAGTAGAGGACTTCAAGGAAGAATACAAGAAGAATGCTTTCAATATTTAGATGCACCAGTAATGCTAATTGGTTCAGAAAATATGCCAGCAATTCCTTTAAACTCAACACTTGAAGAGACAATGATTCCTTCAACTGAAAAGGTTAAAAAGAAAATCTTGGACATATTAGGATATTAAGAAGTTTTTAAGGATTAATTAAAAATTAAACACTATATTAAAGTTTTTTAAATTTCTAATGAAAATTCTAGCTACAATAACTTAATTTTCAAATATTTATAAGTAATTAAAATAAGAACACTAAAGTAATTGACACATATTATCCCCCCAAATTCTAGAGGATCATCTATATAGATGATCTTCTTTTTTTAATCTATCTTCGTTTTAAGCCAATCAAATAAAGTTTTGTACGCAAGCTTTCTTACAGGTATTTTAGAAAGGAATAAATCGTGCATTCCGTTATTTATCGTGTGTGTTGTAACGTCACCTTTAATCTTCTTAGCATAATATTCGATGTGTTGTACATTTAACACAGCATCCCCATGCATAAAATTTTCCGTCCATTTTTTTTCATAAATAGTTTTATCGCTATGCATCACTAGCAAAGGTACATTCAATTTTAGGTGGTTCTGAATATTTTTATGGCCATTGTGTATAGCTCTAATAAAACTTAAACCTACCTTAGGTATTTCGTGAGGTTTCCAGTTTAAGTTGTAGCTCCATTCACCAAACATATCTTTATGTAAACTATAACCGTAAAACTTAGAAAGACCACTGGAAATTTTCTTATTGGGAATATACTTCCCTAAAAATGATAGAATGGGTATACCTATTTTTCTTTCAAATGAATTAAGATTAAACTCGTAAAAGGGACTGTTGCAGATGACGCAGTGAAACAAGCTACTGTTTAAATGCCTTCCGGCATAGTTAGTCACTATCAAACCACCTGTAGAGTGCCCCAATAAAACCACCTTATTATTTTCTTCTAAATGAATAAGCTGCAAAGTTTTATTTATCTCCTCGTCATACTCCTCAAGGGAGCGTACATTATTTAACTTTTGGTGACTCAAAAACGAACGACCGTACTTTCTTAAATCTAGCGCATAGAAATTAAACCCTTCACTATTAAAGTGATTTGCCATTTCACTTTGAAAGAAGTAATCATTAAAGCCGTGAATATATAAGACAGCTTTAGAAGACTGTACAAGCGATTTCTTGCGAATTATAGTAGCAACTACTTCCCCTTCATAATCATCCTCTAATGCTAGGGTGGTTTGTTGAAAATCATCACCCAATATATCTAATGAATACTGCCCTTTATTTAATTTCATAGTTACTTCATTTAATAAAGCTGAATATTGTATAAATTAAATATACCATTTTGAAATATAAGTTAATCTATATTATTAGATGTAATAAAAATGTTTAAATTGAAGAAATAAAAGACCTCACATTTAAAGTGAAGTCTTCGTACTTAGTAGCGGGAACAGGACTTACTTCGACTGCGCTCAGGATAGGATCATTCTCAAAAGTTGTGTGTGAATTGAAATAGAATTCTGATTTTTGTTTTTTAAAACAAAGCTTTGGACAATTATCTAGACCTACTAAAACTTATCCTGCCTGAATTTTTAATCAATCAGACAATCGGGTTAAAATTGATTTAGGTTCGGTTCAAGGCTTAAGTCAATCAATAATGGATAATAAAGGTATGGAACTAAGACTAAATACTGAATTTAAACCAACCCTTGATGATGCCTTGGTTACGGTAAATGATTCTATTTATAACACAACTAATGGTTTAATCATAGTGCGTAACAGCTTAACTCCTCCCTCAAGTATTGATTTACAGCCTACGTCTATACTTGGAGGAAATTATAGTAATTCTTTTCAAATAAAAGATTATTATTATAAACTTACAACATTGCATAATACTATTGAAGAATATTTTTCTATGAATGAAGAGTCGGGTAATCCTGTTTCTAAGAGCAGTTTGGTTATACCACTATTTGCCAATGAAAGTCCTTGGGCAGAAAGTATTTTTGCTGATGCTTTTGTAGTAAAAACATATTACCGGGATATTGGAAATAGACGTTATGAATTAAATAACCACTTGGGGAACGTTTTAAGTGTGGTCAGCGACAAAAAAATCCCTACCTTAGCATTAGGTTCTTTGGCTTATTTTAATGCGGACATTAAAGCCTATAACGATTACTATCCCTTCGGCATGTTGCAGCCAGGGCGGCATGCGAACACTCCGGACTACCGCTACGGCTTCCAGGGACAGGAGATGGACGATGAGATCAAGGGGGAGGGGAACAGCCTGAACTATACCTTTAGGATGCACGATCCGAGGGTGGGGAGGTTCTTATCAATAGACCCTTTAGACTCAAGCTATCCTTGGAACAGTCCTTATGCTTTTTCTGAAAATAGAGTTATTGACGGTATTGATTTAGAGGGCAGAGAATTTTATTTTACTGCGGACGGTGTCTTGATAGGTCGAGTAAACAAGTCTTCGGAAATGAGAGTTATTGAATCATATTATTTGGAAGAAAAAATGATTTCAAAAGTTAGAGATGAAATTGATCAAGTTAATGCTGGAGCTGATGATGGTCAATTGTATTTTTATGGATCATATTCTACACAGAGAGCATCAGATGAAGTTTTTGGAAATATTGCCACAACGGTTTATACCCAGAATCAAACTTTAAATTTAGGATCGCAACTACCGCCTCTTTTTAATAATAAGATATCAGTAAATGGTAATAATGTTTACGAAGGTTATAAAGCCCAGGGAGCAGCAGTTGCAGAAGCTAGTCTTTATGAAGACAAGAATGGAAACAAATCAACATTTATAAATTTTTATGATAAAACCGGAAACTATTATGAACTATACAATACCCTTCTTCATGAACGAACCCATCCTCTTGATAAATTGAAAGGAATAGAAACAGGAAGTGCGATTAGACATTTTGAAATTCATAAAATGGAAGTGCTTGATAAAAGTTGGAAACATACATCAGAGGGCTATAAATTGAATTCAAAATCCGCTTTATTAAAATACATCAATTATATGTCAGAAAATGTAACTGGGGAATATGCTAATCATTATCGTAAAATCCAAAATGAATCAATTGATTGGTATGAAAGTTTCTTTGACACAAATTTAGAGTTTGATTCAACTTCATTGAATTATAAAGAAGAAGAATGATGAAAACATATGCTCTCCTTTTTCTTTTAATATGTGTTCAGTGCAAAAATAAAAATGATTGTAAGGAAGGAATTGGTAATAAATCATTTGAGATCTCTAAAATATATTTTATAAGGGATAGTATTTTTGTTGATAATGATTCAAAAATCAAATTTATTTTATCCACAAAAAATGATTTCTTAAACGAATATGTTAAAAACAATAGTCCTTTAAGAATTAATATTGTTCTATCAGGAAAAAAACTCGAACTTAACCAATTAGGAAGAATTCGGTACAGCGAGAACGACGGATATATAGAAATAGTTACGACTGCACCTCTTTATCGAAAAAACAATGATGATTTCTTTTCAGATAATAAAAAAATATTTCAATCTATAGAATGTCTTAGTTTTATTATGGGAACCAAGAACTATCCGTTAAGAAGAGTAAAATCAATGGAATATTTGAATTTTGAACAAGGAATAGAAAGAGATAAGAAATCAAATTAAAGGTTTTTTATTTTGATAATCTCCTAGTGAAGAAGTATAAAAAGAGATTATCATACCGGGTGGGCGACCGCGCTATGAATTGAGCATCCACTTGGGCAATATCTGAGCGTGTAAGCGATAAAAAAATCCCTACCTTAGCCTTAGTTCTTTGAGTTATTTTAATGCGGATATTAAGGCGTATAATGATTACTACCCCTTCGGAATGCTTCTGCCGGGGCGGCATGCAAACACTCCCGATTACCGCTACGGCTTCCAAGGGCAGGAGATGGATGATGAGATTAAAGGTGTTCCGGGAAGCTCTTTAAACTATACTTTTAGGATGCACGATCCTAGGGTAGGGAGGTTTTTAAGCCTAGATCCTTTATCTGCGCAATATCCTTATAATAGTCCATTTGCCTTTGCAGAAAATAGGGTTATTGACGGGACAGAACTTGAAGGTCTTGAATTTTATGATTCTGATGAAGCGCTAGTTGAAATTAAGTATGGAATAAATCAGATAAGAGTTCAAAATCTTTCTGGGTCTGGAAGATTGATGTTGTCCGATCCTGTATACGATAAACAAGGCATTCCTACAGGTGAAAGAACATGGAAAGGTGATGTTATTCTGGGAAATAGTATTTCAATAAGTACACAATCAACAGACTCTTATAATAGTTTACTTGCATCAAATCAACTCCGTAAGACTTTTGCTGGTTTGCAGCCAGGATCTCAGTCGTCGGATTTACGCTCAATAGCAGCAAGTACCAATATGCCAGATTTGAGACAAACCACAAGGAAGAATGTTGGTGGCGGACTTCAGACTGGTGGTTCTGCTAAAGGCGCAGTAGCTGTATTAATAGTTGAAGCTACAAATTTCACTTTACAGAAACTAAATAATTACTATGCTCAGAATGATTTAGATTTAATTAAATTACATCATGAAACTCTAATGGATAAGGTTTTGCCAGCAATCAAAGCTGCTCTTAGTAAAGAAAATCAAACATACATTGCGCCACATTTAGTAAATATATCTGATTTATCTAAAATTGCTAATGTTATATTGTTTGGAGGAGATGGTACTTTTGAAGAAGATGAAATAATGCAAGCAGGAATGAGAATATACTATGAACTTACAGAAGAAGGACAGCGGGATAAAATGAAACTGGATAATTTAAAAAATAAGGCTCCTATCAATGAAATTGAAAATGGAAACAAGGAAAAAGATAATACCAACATAGAAAATGAAAAACCTTAATAGTATTTTGATGAAATCGACATTTATTTTATTAATCTTTATCTTATTAGTTGGGTGTAGTAGTAATAAAAGAAATTTAACGAATAAATTTTATGGTCAGTGGGCAATTGAGGATATGATTTATAATAACAATAGTTTTAAGGAAAAATTAAATATAAATTTCATGGTATTTAATAAAGAAAATAAAATATCACTTCCAGAATCCGAGAAAGGAAAAAAAGATACAAATTCCAAATGGTCTATAATTGAGAAAGACCAAACAAGAAATATGTTGCTCATAGAAACTGGTAATAAACCTTTTCAAGGATTATATAAAGTAAATTTTATTAAGGATAAAAAAAAGAAACTTGTCGGTATCGAATTAATCTCGGATAGTACATATATTAAAGCATTTAAGTTTTTTCAAAATTTTGATGAAGTTGAAAGGAATTGGTGATAAATAGAGTTCTTACTTTACTCTCTCAAAATTTTCAAATTATATTCTTGATTTATTTTTTTTTATTTCGATCATTGACATAAAATGCTATCCCTTCGGCATGCTCCTGCCTGGAAGGCATGCGAACACTGGGGATTACCGTTACGGCTTTCAGGGGCAGGAGATGGATGATGAGATAAAAGGCGAGGGAAATTCCCTGAACTATACCTTTAGGATGCACGACCCACGTGTGGGCAGGTTTTTTGCTGTTGATCCCTTAACGGCAAAATATCCACATTATTCACCTTATTCATTTAGCGGTAATAAAGTTATACATAGAGTTGAACTGGAAGGATTGGAAGATGAGAAGTTGGGCATGCAGATTGATTGGAATACTGCATTGAAAATGTCTGGTGACGATGCTACTACTGAACAAGTTGTTGAAAAATATAACCAAATTCACTATGCAGGAACCAATCAAATAAAATCAGAATTATTTAAATCCCAATTCGACCATTATTTACCAAAGAAATTTATAGACAAATATAGCTCTTACGATGGAGGAACTTTGCATATAACAGAGCAAGAAGCATTAGACTCTAATCCATATTCAGTTGCGATTTACCAAGGAAAGAGTGATAAGAAATGGGCTAAAGAAAAGGAAAACTTCTTAAATGAGGTAAATTCATTAAAGGCTGGAGAATCAAAAACAGTCACACTTTCTGTGAGTGGCAAATCAGGAACACAAGGGACATTAGGACAATTTACCATTAATTTTGAAGGAATTCTGACAAGAGGAGATAATAATGAATGGTCATTTGAAGGTACAATGCAGTTTTATGACAAATGGGATTTTGACAAAAAGGACAAAGGCAAACGAACTGCTGGAAGTGAAACGGCTACTGATGTTGGAAGATTATTTTTACCAGGAAAAGGCTTTGAAATCTTGTCGCCTAAAATAAAAGTGAAACAAACCAGTAAAGACCAAAAAGTTGATTGGTGGAACGATAAAGAAATTGAAGAAGTAAAGTCTAATGCAGCAGAGTTAGTACCTTACTTCGATGAGGAAAAAGGAGGTTAATATTAAGTATAGATGAAAGCAAAAATATTGATATTATTGATTTTAGTACAAATCACCTTTTCGTGTAAAGAAGAAGAGTATTGTGCAAAAGAAATTAGAAAACTTACTGATATAAAGTTGCCAGAAAATATAGAGGTTATTGAATGCCACGATAATTTGGAGTATCAGTTTACATTTGAATATAAATTAAATGATTTATCTGATGCAGATTCTTTTATAAAAGATAATGGATTGCTTCAATATTTTCCTGAAAAAGAAGACAGTCTGATTTTAGAGTCATCTGCAATAGAATATGTTGGGGAGTTTTTTAACCCCAATAAGTTTTATCCAAAGGAGAACACAACATATTATCTTCATAAGGAAAATTACACTATTGTCTTTGACAAATCTAAAGGTAATCTTATAGGTGTAGTAGAATATTAATTTTCTTCCAAGAAATGAAAATGAAAACTATCCTAACAGATTTTTCTTACATCCTATTAATAGATGCTCCCTTATTGTTATAAGAGTTCTTAAACTTCCTTTTATAACCTTGTATCGATGATTTTAAGTATGTTAGATTTATCTTTATCATCTAGACTTTAATGCTGGATTTTAATGTAGTACTTCTTGGTTCCTTTAAGTAATAATTAAAACTAAATTTTAGGACTTACTAAGCAGAACAATCAAATCTTGATAAATTTTACTTAGAAATGAAAACAGACCACATAGAAAATATTGTAGGCGATTATCTCAAGGAAAAAGAAACCCAGTATGCTTTATTGGTTAATGGTGCCTGGGGAAGTGGAAAAACATTCTTCTGGAAAAATCGACTTACTAAAATCGCAGATGATTCAGGTCTTAAACCAATGTACGTTTCTCTGAATGGAATCAGCAATATCGACAAACTAGAACAACAGATTTTCATTCAGCTTCTGCCAAAACTAGGGGAAAACCAAACTGACATCGTCAAAAACCTCACCACGGTTTCGAAAAATTTGGCTAATGCCGCAAGTAAATTTTTCTTTAAAAGCGATTTGACCGATATAGCTAAAGGAACTAGTGTTAAGGCATTCAACTTCAAAAAATATTGTATCTGTTTTGACGATCTGGAACGTTGCAAAATTCCAATAGATGAGTTATTTGGTTATTTGTCTGATTTTGTAGAACACAAAAATCTCAAATGTATCATTCTTGCTGACGAACCTAAGGTCAAGGAGCATAAAATTAATATGGAATTAATAAATGGATACGATGCTATAAAGGAAAAAATCCTTGGACGTATTTTGAATTACGAGCCCGAAATCGAAGTGGTCGTTCCAGAATTGATTGAAAAATTCAAGAGTAAAAAATCTGTATATACATTTCTTAAGACAAAACAGGATTTCATAATTTCTCTATTTAAAGATCAGAATATTGATAACCTTCGCATCATCAATTTCTATCTTGAAAATTTGTCCAAAATATATCCGGGCCTTAAAGATGAGGATGATGCATTTGTACTGGAATGTATATTCTTTACTGCTATTATTACTATCGAATTTAAAAAAGGTATTCTTACTTCCAAGGATGTGAACGATTTTAAAGATTTAAACCAAATTGATGCTGGGTGGTATTCAAGAATTACCTCAAGACATCTTATGAAGAAAGACAAGGATGAGCCGCGCGAAAAATCTTATACAGAGTTTTTTTATGAGAAGTATTTAAGCAATAATATCGAAAACTACCAATTTTATCCAAGCCTATACCGGTTTATTCTCTCAGGCTTTTTTAGTGAAGCGATTTTTAAAGCAGAGCTGAAAGTTAGAAAACCAGAAGAAGTTCCAGATCATATAGTAGCCTTTAGACGATTGCTAAACTACAAATTTCGGGAACTGAAAGACGAAACTTTTGCCAAACTGGTTGAAGAGGTTTATGAAAATGCTAAAAAGGGTGTTTATTGGTTGTACGATTACAAACAAATTGCCAACTTCTACCTCTATTTTGCTCAAAACGGATTGATAGATTTGACAGCAGAGGAAATCAACAAGACTTTGCTTTCAGGTTTAAAAAAAGCGATTAAACGAAAGGATATCCATCAATACACTTATGACAATTTGATGCGCTTCGAAAATGAAAATCCAGAAACCCAAACCATAGTCGATGAAATAGCTAGACTACATCGAGAAGTCCAAGTTGAAATGGAGAATGAAGATTCACAAAAAGCCCTATTGCTCATTGAAAATGGTAACAAAGAAAAAATTGCCACATTTTTTCAAGACAATAAATTTAAAAAGGAAATATTACCATTTCTAAGGCCCTCAGATTTTTTGGTAATTCTAAAGAAGGCTCCCAATGAAATAGTATTCCTAATGGGCGAGATATTTCGAGAGAGATACAGCTATAATAATCCAGGGGAATTTATGGCTGGGGACCTTGACTTTCTAAGAGAGATTAAAACTCTACTGGAAACATATTTAAAAAAGACAAAAGATTTAGGCCCCGTTAGAAAGCACAATTTCAACAGTCTTTTTGAGAACATCGAAGACTCCATCCAAAAAATTGTTAAGACCCAGAAATCTATACCCTAAAGTTATTCAAAAGAATTATGTTGGAAAACCGATTAATTATTCGAGGTCACTATTTTACTTTTAATAGATTCTAATGTCAATTTGTATCATACGATAACATTATTAAAAACAGTATTAAAAATTAAAAATGTTGTACCTATGTTGTACCTGCATAAAAAAAGTCGAAGATTTTTCTTCGGCTTTTGTAGGGGCGGAGAGGCTCGAACTCTCACTCCTCGCGGCACCAGATCCTAAATCTGGCGTGTCTACTAATTCCACCACTCCCACATTTTTAAAATTTTAAGAACTTTAATTTGCATAGGTCCTAGGGCTACAGTGTATCATATTTACCACCTTCTATTCCAGATAATTTTCTGGTAACTCTAAATTTTAATAATCTCTATATGCATTGAGAATGTTTTAATATCAAAGAAAATGTAAGCCTCAAAATTTTAATATTCTGTACCTATTCTGTACCCACCGCATAAAAAAAGCCCTCACATTTCTGTGAAGGCTTGTCTTTGTTAGTAGCGGGAACAGGACTCGAACCTGTGACCTTCGGGTTATGAGCCCGACGAGCTACCTACTGCTCTATCCCGCGATATGGGTTTTCAATATTTCATCTTTAGCTTTTAACTTTCGGTTCATAATGCCGACTGAAATATTGGACTGCAAAGATACAAACCTTTTACTAGTTTGCAAATAAATTTTCGAAGAAAATTAAAGTATTTTATAACCGCTTAATAAATAGCTGATTTTGAATGGTGCTGACGAATAAAATCAGGAATAAAAATAAAAGAAAAGGTTTATCGTGAAGCTAAAAGCGTCCCAATACACCCACTGCTCCCCAACAGCAGGTGTAATCGGTAGCTTAATTATGGTAAAAACCAAAATCCAAACATTAACGAGTTAAAATCTTATCAAATATATAATGACATTGCAAATATAGAGTCAATATTTTATTGATTTTGACCTAATGTATAAACGTATCTAAAAATTGGATAAACGTAGAATCAGAGAAAAAGAGTGACAGTTGTCCCAAACTCTGTATGTTCTATTTTGAGAGCAGAATCTAGATTATAATTTAAAAATTGTAACCGTTCTTTTATAAGTGAAATACCTTTTGAAGTACGTTGTGTAGGTTTAGATACCTTTTTACTCCCTATTCCATTATCTGTAATTACACATTTTATTTTATTGTCGTGAATTTGATTAATTATAAGCGATAGTGTTGGATTTTTTATAATATTAGGAAATGCGTGAACAAAAGCATTTTCTAAGAAAGGTTGCAGTATTAAATTTGGAATTTCTGTATCACAAATATCAATTTTCGGATCCACTATAAAGTTTATAGAAATACGATTTTGGTGACGCTCATTCTCTATCTCACAATAAGTTTTCAGATAATCTAATTCCTCTTTTAAGCTTATAAACGTACGACTAGAATTGTTTAAATTGGCTCTTACCAATTTTGAAAACTTAACCAAATAGGTCGAAGCCTTTTCATTTTCACCTATAACTACTAAATGTTGAATACTGTTTAAAGCATTGAATATAAAATGCGGGTTCATTTGCGCTAATAAGGCTTCAGCTTTTAGTCTTTCAATGCGTTTATTAGTTGCAATTTCTTTTGCTGTTATTATTTGATGTTGTTTTCTTTTACGATTAAAATAAAGAGAAGTGACAAAGACTAGTGCAGTAGCCACCAATACCCTAAACCACCACTGTTCATAAAACGGGGGATTAATCGTAAATTCTAAAACAGATTTTTCAAACCACTGTCCAGTATATGTGTCATTAACTCGAACCCATAGGTTATATTCTGCAGGCTCTAAAAAACTCAAATTAATCTCTGGCAAATCCAATTTTGTCCACTCTGAGTTATCTTTCATTTTGTAATAAAACTCTAGCTTATTTGGGTATGGGTGAGAATTGGTTGAAATACTAATTTCAAGATTATTTTGTTTTGAATTTAAGACAATAGGCTCTTTCCCATATCCATAAACAGTATCATTGACCTTAATTTGTTCTACAAATAAATCATTAATCCTGTTTCTAGAATTAACCAGGCTTTTCATATTCACTTGATACTCTCCTCCATCAGAGCCAAGATACAGGACATCATTATGCACATTTATAGCATGAATATTCTTTGTTATCCCCTGATATTCATTAATAAATATTTGCTTTTCATCGTTGTGAAAAAGAACCCCTCCTTCTGTTACAATTATTAACCAATCCTTGTAGGAATCTAATAACAAAATTGAATTTCCTTTAATCTCGGATCTATCAATCTTTTTAATTACTTTAAATCCCTTCTTAAAATCTACTATAAATACATCTCCAAATTCATTCCCTATAGCTACATAATCATTAAAAATGGCATGGTGTCTTAGTTTTTTTTCTTTCCAAATCCCAGTATCTAAAAATGACTTAAAAGTTTTATTATAAGAAAAAAGACCGCTAAAAACTGAAAGAAAATAAGTGGTTGAATCTCTTCTAAATGTTCCAACAATATTTGTAGGAGTACTGGGAAATTCTTCTTCATAATATCTATACTTTAACGGATATTCACGTTCATACACTCTTGCCCCACGATATGGATTAGTCTCAATTAATTTATTATCTGATGTAAAATCAAACTCTAGCGTATGTAAAGGCAAGTACGATTCAAAAGCTCCATCTGGACGAAATTTATACAACCCAATATTTGTGTTAATCCAAACGTGAGTCTGTGATTTTTTAATAGTGTAAAAAATGATATCAGTTTCAGAAGTATCATAGTTCAACTCATAAAAAAAATCTTCGTGTTTAGGCAAGTTGTTTTTATTAGCTTTCACAAAGGCAACTTCCTGTTGTTTAAAAAAGCTAGCATCGTAATATTTGTTTGCTATATCTACACCATCATTGTATAAACTAATTTTGTTTTGATTAAAATGATCTATTGCAATGGTTTTTTTATGACTAGAAGGATAAAATTGAACCATTGGGTTTATGGATATCTGAAATAGTCCATTGTCTAAAGTTCCTGCGTACAATAACTCTAAAATTGGATTGTACTCAAGCACAACAAGACTTTTACTATCTATACCATAAACCTCTTCATAAGAATTTCCATCTTCAGAGAACTTTAATAAACCTCCATTTTCTTCAAAAACTCCCCAGGCAGCACCATAAACAGTTTTATCATTAGTAACAGCATAATCCCAAATTATAGGAAAGCCGTCTCTTTTCTTACCCACAGGTACTTTTTTGTTCAGCAAATCGGTTATAGCAAATACAGAAACAGCTCCCTTATTACTAGCAAACAAGGAGTCACCAATTCTCTCTGAATCGTAAATAAATTTATGATCACTTATTTTTTCTAGAAAGTACTCGTCATTTTCATTTAAAATTTTATAGATCCCAGTATTATAGGTAGTAGTAAACACCGTATTATTAAACTCGAAGAATCCCGAAATACGCATTAAGGAACTTTCCTCATGGTTTAATGAAGCAACTACAGATTTTTCAGCAATATTAATTACGGAAACCCCACCACTTGTACCTACATATAGAAAGTTTCCGAATACATTTAAGTGAGTAATATGGTTATTATTTAACCCTTGATCGGTGTTAATAATTGTAAAATTGTAGCCGTCGAAATGCGCAATTCCATTCCCATAACTTCCTACCCAAATATCTCTATTTGTATCTTCGGTTATTGCCCATATATTATTAAGCGGTATTCCGTCCTCCTCAAAATAGGTTGATATTTTGTTATTGTGTTTTCTTACTAAACCATTATCTGTACCAACCCATAAAACACCATTTTTAGAAAGATGTAGACTTCTTACTGTATTATGGGGTAAAAAGTTTTTTGTAGAAAAATGCGTAACCGGAGGTGTTTGCGCATTACACACTAATACATTCGTTATCAAATAAATGATAAATAAGCTATACTTTTTCAAGAACTCTATTTAAAAAATCATTTTCACGCCTATAGGAGACTTCGAGCGTGCTTCCATCGGTTAGTTTTACGGTTTTTTCTTTTTTATCATAGCTCATAACTGCTGCAAGGGCTACTATATAACTTTTATGAGTCCTAAAAAACAATGATTGTGGCAAGCGTTTCTCTACAGTCCTTAACGATTGAGAAACAACTATTTTTTTATCTCCCGCAATATGCACCTCACTGTAATTTCCATCGGCTTTGATAAAGAGAATATCATTTACATATGTTAACTCAAAACCTGTAAGAGTATTGAAAAATATTCTTTTCTTACCTTCTTCTGCTTGATCGACGTAACTCTTAAGTAAGGCAATTTGCTCTTTCAGAGCATTAGAATTTGATTTCTCAACAAGGTATCTCTGCATGGTTTCATATAAAACCGACTCGTCTATAGGTTTTAAAATATAATCGAATGCACTATATTTAAAAGCTTGTATTGCATACCTATCATAGGCTGTTGTAAAAATAACATCGAATGTGGGGGTGGAGAAATAATTAAATAAGGCAAACCCGTTTTCTTCAGGCATATGAATATCTAAAAAAACGAGGTCTATTGAGTTATTAACAATTAAACTACATGCTTCTTTTATAGATTGAGCCGTGCCTACTACTGTTATAACATTAGAAAATTCTTTCTCAATCAATACTTTAAGCAATGAATTTGCATGTGGTTCATCGTCTACGAGGATAACTTTTATCATAAATTCAATTTATATCTCCGAAAATATCTTTTACAAATATTCTTAAAGAAATTGGTACTTTCCTTATCTTTAGAGAAATGAATAAGACCTTAAAATACACAATATACGTCATTCTTACATTTGGCGCTATAGTAATAGCATCAAATATTTATATAAATCACTTTCTGAAAAATAAACTTCAAAATTTTATTGAAGAGCGATTACCAGAAAATATGATTAGGGCTTATGAAAGTATTACGGTTGAAACTATTAGCGGTTCTCTCTCTATAACCAACGCGTCACTTATAATCCACAATAAAAAAGACAGTGTACAACACACTTTTATAAATGTTGAAAAGCTCAATATTTCTGACATCAGCTACTGGGATTATTTATTTAATGATGAAATTCACATTGAATCTATTTCTTTGGAAAACCCAATTATAGCCTACTACCAAGATAGGCAGTTACCTGTAACAGATACAGTGCGAAAACCCGTTGCCAAAATTTACAAACCAATACTTATAGATCAAGTTAAAATCAACAACACCAAATTTGTGATTTTTGAAGATGGAAAAGATTCTACAAAAGTTTACACAAATGGTTTAAGTGTAAAAGTTAACGGAATACGGATAGACAATAAAACAGTAACTCGTAAAATACCGCTTGATTACAAAAGTTTAGAAGCAAAAAGCGACACAGCATTTGTAAAAGTTAGTCCTTACGAAAACTTAACAGTAGAAAATTTTTTAGTTAAAAATCGCAAGGCAACTTTTAATAATATTAAGCTTAAAACAAAATATTCTAAAAGAGAGCTCTCAAGAATAATTCACAAAGAACGTGATCATTTTGACCTATCATTAAAATCATTGTCAATTGAGAATTTTGATTTTGGGTTTAACAACAATGACTTTTTTGCTAAAAGTAAGCTTATCACACTCGACGCCCCCATTTTAGAAGTTTATAGGGACAAATTGGTTGCAGACGATTTTAAGGTTAAGCCGCTCTATAGTAAAATGCTTCGCGATTTACCTATTGAGCTAACTGTGGATTCGGTTAACATCAAAAATGCAAATATTAAATACGAAGAAAGGCAGCATATTAAAAATATGGGAGGTTCTATCAACTTCAAAAACTTAAAAGCAGCAATTTCAAATGTTAGTAATACATACAAAAGTCCGGTAAAAACTAATTTAAACATTTCCGCAGATTTTATGGACAATACCCCTTTTACAGCAGAATGGAGTTTTGATGTTCAGAATCCGGAAGATAGATTTTTATTTAAAGCACAAGTAGGGTCATTAGTAGCTGATAAGATGAACAGCTTTACCGAACCTAATTTAAATGTGCGTTTGAAAGGTCAGACCCATAAAACTTATTTTACTATTGATGGGAATAGTGAAACTTCAACTACCGATTTAAAAATTAATTATTCAAATTTTTCTGTTACAGTACTTAAAAAAGATGGCAGCACAAAAAACAAATTTCTATCTGCTGTAGCTAATATTTTTGTTTCTACCAACAGTAATAAAACCAATGACAATTACCGTGAAGGCGTTGCAGAAGCAACTCGAGATAAAACAAAATCTATATTTAATTTTTTATGGATTAGTTTAAAGAATGCTCTAGCCAAAGCAATGACAGGGAGTGGCAAGCAATAGCTCCAAGTTTATTGAGATATACTTACAGCGGTAAACTCAATTAACGCTCCATCTTCAAAACTAACTTCCAATTCTAAGGGATTGCAGCAAATTTCACAGTCTTCTATATATTTTTGATGCCTCACGGAAGTATCTAGCAACATCGAAATGCTTTCCCAGCAATGTGGGCATTGAAAAAAATGTTCGTACATAATTGGGGATTTTTAGGATTATATATCACTCGTTATTTTAAAAGATCATTTTCTGCTAACTCCTTCTCTATCGTTTCTTTTACGAATTTATAACCCGCATTTTTTGCGTAGAAAAAGTTTGCTAAAAACGAAAGAAACCTATTTTTAAGTAGATATTTTACAATTAAGCCTATCCTCTTTTTAATCTTAGACTTATAGCGATTTTCAAATTCTGAAAATGACATTTTTGGGATGGGTAGGTCTTGAATATCTGCATCTTCACCGTAGGTTTCTGTATCAAATTTATTATTAAAGCTTCTAAGCACTCGCATATCTGGAATAATTGGAAATAGCTTATCACCATTTACATCCATGGGAGGTACTGAAAACTCAAACCTCTCTTTAATTTCTGCACTTGGCTTAATACTTAAGCGTGGCTCGATTTCATCGGAAGATATTGCAAAATAATACCTTAAAAATGCTTGACAATTTTTTCTACCTAGCTGGAAGTCATGCGCCCGAAAATCACGACTTAAAAACCCTGCGAAACCACCAATAGGAGCAGAGGCTAAATCATTTTTACTTCTAACCCATTCTCCATTTTTCTTAATCTTTCTTACAGGTTCTATTAAAAATTTTGTTCGGTCGCTTAAATCTAAAGCATCTAAAATTCCTTCTTGATTAAACATTACCTGATTTCGAAGTGACCTTAGAAGACCTTTTGCAATACTCGAAATACTTTTCCCACTTTTAGAAACGTCTTTATCCTTATTGGGGAATGGGTCTATCATAATTACCCCATATCTGCAAGTTTCAATACTTTTAGGATTCTTTTCTTTAAGTACTTTCAAGGCAATCCCGTATGGTTCGTTATTTATAACTCCACCATCAACAGAATTAAAAGTGTAGATATCTCCTTCTGGCAACAAGGGCTCTATCCCTTTCGACTGATTGAATAAATATTTAGGATATCGTTTAATATATTCTGACGAAATAGCCACCTCTCTAGACCGTAAACCAATCGGGAATGCTGCAGTACTTAGCGTTGCCTCTTTTAAATATTGAAGATGTTTTTTCTTTGAAATATCAAGCACATAATACAACTCATCTTCACTTACAGGAATGCCCGATTTGTATTTATCATTTTTCAGTTTATACCTAAAAAAACCACCGTGGTTTGTAATAACCGTTCCTTTTGAAGAATCTCTACTGCCGTCAAAATTCACCAAAAAATTTATGCCGCGTAAATTGGTTGTCGTTAAGATAACATCTAAACTATCGGAAGCGTATTTAGGAATTTCGCGCTGTTCTCGTATTCTTATTGCTTCATCGGCAATATCATCAATAGCTTTAGTATTTAACAACGAACGAACTTCTCCAAATTCTTTTAAGTCATTATCTCCTAGAAGTTTGTCTATAGTGCTACTTTCTTTAGTATCCGCCATTTCTACCCAACTTCTATAAAATATATTATCTATACCATTTGGGTTATCTTTATTTATGCTTTTGTAGTTTTTATCGGCTAAAGCAAGTAATGTGAGCGAACCAGATATACCACCCGCTGAAGATCCGCTCATTACGTCAATTTCAACTTGATGCATAGGTATGGAATGGTCGTAATCTGGGTGATTAATACCACGACTTCTATTTATAACTTTCGCTTTTTCCCAAAGCTCAAGTGTTTCTAATAAATAATCTATTACACCAGCAGTATATGCCCCGGCCGATACAGCACCCGCCATTGTGAGGCATAATTTGAATGTTTTCTCATTTTCCATAAGCTCGTGATTATTAAATAACTCGCTAACAAACAACAAGTTAAAACAATTAATCCAAAGAACTTATGAGTTATGCGATTTTTACGATAGGGATTCTACGGTTTCTTGAAGCACTTCCCACTCTTCCATCAATTTTTTAAGCGACTTTTTCTTCTCTTGATACTTGTCGAAAAAGTGAGGCTTAGCAATAGTTTCTTCGTAATTTATAAGTAATTCGGTATCTATAGCTGCAATTTCTTTTTCTAAGGATGTTATTTTAGATTCAACATTACTTAATTTGTTTTTTGCAGATTTTAATTTTTTCTGAATTTCGTATTCTTCACCTGCAGTTCGTTTTTCTTTAACTTCTGTAACGATCGTTTTCTTTTCGGCTTCACGTAGGTTTTCGAGGTTTCTTTGTTCTAAGAAAAAATCAATATCGCCTAGGTATTCTTTGATGTGTTGATCTTTAAATTCGTAAACCTTATTGGTTAGACCTTGTAAAAAGTCACGATCGTGAGAAACTAAAATTAAAGTCCCTTCAAAGTTCTTTAAAGCGTCCTTTAATACGTTTTTAGATTTAATATCAAGGTGGTTTGTAGGCTCATCCATTACCAAAACATTAAAAGGCTGTAGCATTAATTTGGCAAGGGCTAAGCGGTTTCGCTCTCCTCCACTTAATACACGCACATACTTTTCTACTTCGTCTCCTCTAAAAAGGAAAGAGCCCAAAATATCTCGAACTTTACTTCGGTTTTTCTCGTTTGCAGCATCAATCATTGTATCTAGTACAGTTTTGGTACCGTCTAAATAATCAGCTTGATTTTGAGCGAAATATCCTATCTGTACATTATGACCTAAATTAAGTTTTCCACCGTATTCGATTTCTCCTACAATAATTTTTGCAAGAGTAGATTTCCCTTGACCGTTTTGACCTACAAAAGCTATTTTGCTGTCTCTTTCTACTAATAAATCAATATCGTTGAGAACCCTCTTCTCTCCATAGTTTTTTGTAATTCCATCCGCTTCTATTACTACTTTCCCCGGGGTAACCGATATTGGAAAATGTAACGTCATTACACTATTATCATCTTCATCTACTTCTATGCGGTCTATTTTGTCTAACTTTTTAATAAGCGATTGCGCCATAGTAGCTTTACTGGCTTTGGCTCTAAACTTATCAATTAGTTTTTCTGTTTGCTCAATTTGCTTTTGCTGATTTTTCTGAGAAGCTAATTGCTGTTCTCGTAATTCATTGCGAAGAACTAAATACTGAGTGTACGGTTTATTAAAATCGTAAATCTTTCCAAGTGAAATTTCTATTGTACGATTTGTAACATTATCCAAAAACATTTTATCGTGCGATACAATCACTACTGCCCCAGCATATCCCTTTAAAAAATCTTCTAGCCATAAAATAGATTCAATATCTAGGTGGTTTGTAGGCTCGTCTAACAGCAGTATATCGTTATTTTGAAGTAGTAGTTTTGCTAATTCAATACGCATTCTCCATCCACCAGAGAAGGTTTCTGTTAGCTTCCCAAAATCTTCACGTTGGAAACCTAATCCTTGTAAAATACGTTCTGTTTCCCCTTGATAATTGTACCCACCATGTATTTCATATTGATGTTGAATATCATTCAAATCTACCATTAATTGGTGATAGCCATCACTCTCGTAATCTGTGCGTTCAGCTAATTGGGTGTTAATTTGTTCTAATCGCTTTTCTAACTTTTTAATTTCAGTAAAAGCTTCATATGATTCTTCAAGAACTGTACGACCTTTTTCAAAGTCGATATCTTGCTTTAAAAAGCCTATCGAGACTTCTTTGTCAGTTGCAATCTGTCCTGTATCATATTCTTGTTCACCTGCGATAATCTTTAGTAGTGTAGATTTTCCTGCACCGTTCTTCCCAACTAAACCAACTCGATCGCCAGGCTTCAATTGAAAGGTTATTTTTTCGAACAAATAGTCTCCTTGAAAGGAAACAGAAAGATTATGAATGTTGATCATTATGTCAAAAGTGAATTAAGATATCAGGATTGTAAAATACCACTGGTAATTGTTGCAAAGATGCTTAAATTTGCGGTTCTAAAAAAACACTCATGCAATTCTTAAAAGGTTCTAAGCTTTACAGTATTTTCACAAGCACATGTCCTGTTTGTCATAAAGGTGATATGTATATTGAAAACAATCCCTACAAAGTTATGAAGATTATGAAAATGCACGAGCACTGTAGCCATTGTGGTAAAAAGTTTAAAATAGAACCATCTTTCTTTTTTGGAGCAATGTATGTAAGTTATGCTGTTGGAGTTGCAATTGCGGTAGCTGCATTTATTATAGCATATTTTTTTATTGGACTAGATAGAAATTATGCCTTTTTATCTATCATTATAAGTTTAGCTGTTTTATTCCCAGTTATAGTAAGAGTGTCTAGAAATATTTGGATTAACCTCTTCGTGGATTACGATAAAGCCGCCGCTGAGACAAATAATGTAAATGAATAATTATACTTTCCAATTTTTAGCCCGTCCAATATAAATTTCTTTAGTTAAAGGCTCCCCATCCTCTAAATGTTTATACAATATTTCTGAAAGTAATGGCGCCATTAAAAACCCTCTCGATCCAAGCCCGTTAAAAAATACTAGGTTTGGATTTTCTTCTAAACTTCCAAGTAGCGGTCTGTGATCTTTTGTAGTTGGTCTAACACCAGCTTCCTGACTTATTACCTCAAAGGGGCAATTAATAAACGATTTTAGTTTTGATAGAATTTCATCTTTAGCTTCTTCGGTTGGGTTTAAACTATAATCATCCCGCCCATAGGTTGAACCAACTTTGTATTTATCATCTCCCATAGGAATTATATAGATAGGTCCTTTCAAAAGAGATTTAACTTTTAAATCTGAAGCTTTAATAACAATGTACTCTCCTTTATTTCCTATTAATGATTTCTTTAGGAAAAAGGGGTTATCGACTACTTTTGAGCCTTCTGCAAAAATGATTTTTTTGGCCAAGATGTTTTTATAAACAACGCAATTATCTTTTTGATGAAGTTGTTCGTATTCAAAATTTTCTGTAATTAATTTTTCTTTGCTTTTTAAATATTCACGATATCCAGAAAGCAAACCTTCCGTATGAATTTGAGCGGTTCCTAATACCTCTCCAAAACCCAAAGGAGCTTCTATAGCTGGATTATTATTTTTAATAAAAGTAGAAGACAGGAATCCATCCAATTCTTTTTTATCACTAGCTACAGTCCAATTATTTTGTTCTTCAATACTTTTAAAAATACGTTTAATCGATTTTTCTTCAAAGAAATCAGTTTGTATTTTCTTTGACAGCGATTTGTAAAAATTAAAAGCATATGGATGAAATTTAGAGACGTTCCAAGTAGCTGTAAAGCGTTTTAATACAGTTGGATTAAAAACACCTCCAGATTTTGCCGTAGAACCCTCTACGCCACTATCTATAAGCATAAAGCTTTTGCCGTGTCGAAGAAGTTGTTCAGAAATACAAATTCCTGCAATTCCTAACCCTACTACTATATAATCTTTTTCAACCATTACCTTTTACGGATTTATTTAAAATCTTGAATACCTATTAAATAATAAACCCTTCAAATTCCATATTGGAAAATGAAGGGTTTTATTAAGACTTGATAATTATAGAATTAATAATTCCACATATCTAATTCAATATTTCGAATTTGTTCTTTAATTCTATCAGATTCCATTAACTGCATAAGTGCATTATCGTTAATATAATCTTTAACATCTCTATCACCTTGAATATTATCTTCTCTATAGATTACGGCACTAAAGCGTCTAGAGTTTAACAAATGATCAAAAGTTATAGGTTGAGAGGTATTACTTCTATTAAAAGTTCTAGCATTGTGAAGTACTTCACGAGCGCCAGGGAACCATACCCAAAACAGTTCAACTTTTGAATCTAGCCCATCGTCTGGAAATGCTTTAGAGCGCGCCTCATTTGCTACAGGACAAAGTCCTAACAAACGGTATTTAAGTTCACCTTGACGCTTATCAACATACCAGTAACCTCTAATTCGCCACTCTTCTATATCTCCTGCATCCAAGTTAAAACGACGCACGTACTGTGGATCTACTACCCCTTCAGCATTGTATTGCTCAATACCTAAATCGGTAGTATCACTGTAAACTAAAGAAGTTTCTAAATCGTCTAACGTTCTTTTTTCAGTAAAATATGAATCTGCATATACAGCATCAATTTTACCATTTTTAATGTTTTTTACTAAAACATCGTAAAGAGAACGTCTGTCTGATCCAATGTTGTTTGTATCTATAGGATAGTACAATGGAAAGTTTACTCTCTCGTTAAGATCAATAATCTCCCAAGTAGTTTTAGCCCACAGTACATCGCGACTATCTGTATAACCATAAGGCAACGGACCATCATTATCGTAAGTGATTTGGGCTTCGGTCTTTAGGCCTATTTCCTCTGGAGTTTTGGCGTTTAGAATATTCAACTGTGCGTGAGCACTAGCTGCCATTCCTAGACCTAAAACACATAAAACAACATTTCTCAAAGTCATAAAACTTATTATTTAATTTTTAATTTGTCAATTCGATAATTACTGGAGCGGTTTTCTTAAGCATTACACCACTTCCAGAAACTTTTGCATTAATATCGAAAATCTGAACAGTTTCACCTCTTCCAGCTTTTCTAATTGCACTTACAGCAGCACCATTCAACTTAGTACCATTTACACGTACAGTTGGTTGACCTGGCACTTTTAAACTAAAGCCTGAAACACTTAGATTAATGTCAAAATCGAAGTCTTCTAATACTGCAGATACAGATGAAATCTCTAATCCTTGACGTTGCATTCTCACTAACCCAGTTTCACCTCTAATAGCTCCAACTGGCGCAGGAATATCTTTAATTCTAAACTCAGCAGGCGTTCTAACACCTGTTCCATCAGGTAAAGTACCACTAGCAGTAATTGTTACTGTTCTTCCAGATCCTGGACGCATAACATATTTACTACCTGAAACTTTAGATAGACCTGGAGCAGAAGCATTAACTTTATTATCTGGAATACCAGGAATAGAAACCGTCATTGGGTTGTCTACACCACGATACACCACATTCATTTTATCAGCAGCAATTACAGCAGAATTAGGTTTTGAAATTGTTGAGAATCCTAAGTTAACAGGAACCGGAGTTTCTTTACCGTCTTCTAAGAAGATTAAATCTCCTTCAATTTTATGGTCACCTGGAGAACCTGCAGTAATATTAAGCATTACTTTACCATTTTGGATAGAGTATTGATCTGCACTTAATGGCTTACCATCTAATGTAAGTTTAACTTCGTTAGGCTTAGTATTTGGATCTTTACGACCTAATACAATACCTCCATCAAACTTCTCACCTGCATAATATGCAGTTTTACTAGTTTCTAACAGTGTGTTGTATTGAGAAAAAGACAATGCTGCAGCTTGTTGTCCTGCCAACATATTTGATAAAATCTCGTTCTCAGTGGTTTTGATATCACTCTGCATCTGAGTTAACTTAGTTCTAGAAGCTACCATTGGGAAACCTTCATAGTGGTAGTTTAACCATGGTAATGTAACTCCGTCGCCACGTTTTACAGGATCAGTTGCAAATTTTTTAGAAACATCAGCTGCTATACTAGCATATCTTTTGTTTTCTCCAATAACTGAAAGAATACTATTCTTATAGTTGTTTATTTGGTCTAAAAATTCTTGTCCAGCTTTTGTATACTTGTCGCCATTGAAAAGTTTTTGATCTAAAAAGTCTGATCTGTCTTGCATTTCATAGCTTTCAGCATCTTCAGGTTTAATAGTGCTCATCATTTCCCTTTTAAGACCTTCTAAGTATGAATCAAACTCATCAGATATTTGACTAATCTGTTCAGCTTTTGCCTTTACTTCACCATATTGCTCTGGTTGTTCAACAGCTTTTGATGCTAAGTTCTCCATAAAAGCATTGTTACGTGCTTCTGCTGCAGTATTAGACTCTGTTAAACGTTCATTTAATAATCCAAAAGCCGAAAGCACTTCTTTTGACATGTTCAACGCCATCATCGCGATGAATATCAAATACATCATGTTAATCATTCGTTGCCTTGGGGATAGTTTTCCTCCTGCCATTTTTATTCTATTTAAAGATTAATAATTAAGGTGAAAACCTATTAGTTTTTTGTTGACATAGCAGAAAGCATACCTCCGTAAACACCGTTTAAAGATGATAGGTTAGTTGCTAAGTTCTGCATTTGCTGTTTTAGCTGTTCAGCATTTTCAGCAATTTCTTTATTTGCGTCTGTTTGACGGCTTGTTGATTCTATCTGTACTTTATAAAGACTGTTTAATGAATCCATTTGAGCAGCAGCAAGTGCCATTTCTTCACTGTATTTTTTAGTAGAGCTCATTGCTTCAGCAGTTGGAGCGATACCTTTTGCAGCACCTTCAAAAGAACGGATGCTAGAAGACAAACTACTCATTAATTCTGAATCGATTTTTGCTTCTTTTAGCATATCATCTAATTTCTTAGACAACATTCCCTGAGTTTCTTCTGGTTGTTCGCTAATAGCTCTTCTACCAGATGTTCCAGCGGCACCACCTGCTAATTCAGGATATACTAAAGACCAATCCAATTCATCATCAACTGGTTCAAAAGCAGATATAGCAAAAATAATTGCCTCAGTAACCAAACCAATAGTTAATAATAAGTTACCTCCAATACCAGCAATTTCAAAGTGGGTAATTTTGAAAAGCGCACCTATAATTACAACTGATGCACCAAGCCCGTAGGCCATGTTAAATAGTTTTTTGGATGATTTTGATTTTGCCATAATACTTAAGATTTAGTTGAGGGTTTTTGTTAATAATTGTGTTAGTTGTTATGTTTAGTTAGCGAGCATCGCCAAAATTTTGATTTAATACTACGTCTGTACCCATATAATCCTGTACAGTTCTGAATCCAATATAACTACGTGCAGAATCTGCATATTCGTAATCTCTAGTACTCACTTGTAGGAAGTATGCTACATCTTTCCAAGAACCACCACGAACAACTTTACGCATGTTTTTTGGGTCGTTCACGTTAGGATTCATTGTAGAGCTAAAGTCATAAGAAGAAGGGTCGTAAGAAGAAGCTACCCACTCCGCAACGTTTCCAGCCATATTATATAAGTTGAAATCATTAGCTTCATAAGCATCTGCTTCTACAGTATAAAGTGCTTGGTCTGCAGCGTAATCACCTCGTAAAGGCTTAAAGTTAGCCATAAAACAACCTCTATCATTTTTAGTGTAAGGTCCTCCCCAAGGATATGTAGCTGATTCTAGACCTCCTCTAGCCGCATATTCCCATTCAGCTTCACCAGGAAGACGGAATGAATTTACGTGGTTTTTCTTTTTAGATTTTTGATATGCATTTTTATACAAAGTTCTCCAAGCACAGAAAGCTTTTGCTTGCTTCCAGTTTACACCAACTACAGGGTAGTTTCCATAAGCTTCGTGCCAGAAATAATCGTTGTGCATTGGCTCATTGTAAGAATAGTTAAAATCACGAATCCAAACAGTTGTATCAGGATAGATATTTAATTCTTCTTTTATAATAAAATCTTTTCTTCTCTTACTTCTATCTCTAGCAGCTGCTTCAATATCCATATAAGTATATTGGAAGTTAAGCTTACTTACATCGATAGTACGTTGTCCGTTGTATGCTTCCTCTGAAGGAATATACATTGTATCCATTACTTCACTATAGAATTCATCAGGATATTTGGCGGTATCCCAAATAAGATCTACTTTATTGTTGATTTTTCTACCTGCATAGAAATCCTCTCCCATCCCAAAGTAGTTATCGTACATATACTGGTCGTACGGAGTCATTTCTTCATTTTCTTGGTCTAAAAATGCAAATTCTCCAATTCCACCATCACCTGGAGTTGCTCCCATTTCATCTGCCATAATAGCTAAACGAAGGCGAACTGTAGAATCGCGTACCCAGTTTACAAATTGTCTGTACTCTGAATTAGTAATTTCAGTTTCATCCATATAAAAAGAACGAACAGTTACAGTTTTCGGCGGTGCATCATTAACGGCAACAAAATCATCATCACTTTTTCCCATGATGAAAGACCCACCTGGAACAAGTGTCATACCGTGAGGTTTTAGTGGATACCATTTTTTACCTTTTACCCCAACCAATTCTCCTCTATCTCCGGAGTTACAACTGAATAAAAAGGCAACGATCGCAGTTAATGCAATAAATTTCTTCATAGGTATTTTGGTTAAATTTCAATTTTAAAGGGCGTAAACCTATTTATAAAATTTTTAATAAACAATTTTTTTTTACAAAACCCTCTATAATCTATAATGTGTTGATTAATTATACTTCATTTTTATGGCGGGCTTTCAACCACCTTTCCGGAATCTCCTGATTACACGCACTCAAATAATCGCTGTAAGTGCAAGGTAATAACGTTTGGCTTTTTAATTTATTATTAACATTTGAAATAAATGGTAAAACAATCCACCATCTCTCTGTTTTATTACTCTTTTTGAACTCCAATATTTCATCGTCTATCGGCACTTTATAGGAGGTGTAAAGTCTCTCATTATCAAAGTCATCATCTGCAATTCTGAAGTTAAAACCTTCAACAAAATACCACAATACTTGCGCTATAAGCATTGCACTACTTTTTCCATAAACAGCATTACTTAACTCGTAAACTCCAAATGATTTAACTTTATTACTAATTCCTGCATAACGAGCTATCGTACAAATCTCTCGACCATCAAATCCGTTAGGACTCTCATTAGTTTTATAACTTAATTCTGAGTTTTTTATTGCAGTTACATCCAAAGCCACCATATCTGCATCTCTTAATATTGGCTCAATCACAGTTGTATCTGCACAAACCTCGCCCAATCTATAAGCGTCAAAATACAACTTATCCATTAAAGCTATCTCCTGCGGAGCGTTAAAAAATGATTGATACCCTAACACGCTATAATTAAATAGATTATAAGGCTTATCCACCACCATTTTCCCAACGTATGATTTATTTGATATTGGAAGATCGGCATTACCAAGGTCAAAACGATTGTCTATATTAACAACATTCACCATAGCTCCAAGATTATCATACGCGCGATATTGCGCATAAGCCATATCTTGACTTCCACCCAAAATTAGTGGAACTATCTTTTTTAGCAAAAGTGCAGCAACAACCTCCTTAACGGCAAATCTTGAATCTTCAACAGAATTTCCTTTTTCAATATCTCCAAGGTCAATTATTCTGTGCTTCCAATTTCCTGGATACAACGAATAAAACGCTTTTCGATAGTCATCAAAACACAGTTCTTCGCCTATGTAATTAACATCCGCACGATTTTCTTTAACACCAAAAATCGCAAACGTAACGTTTTTTAAATCAGGTAAATCGCCAACTTCGGCATGTACTTCTATTTGCTTCCCTAACGTTCCTAGCGGCAGTAATTCTCTGTCCGCCAAAACCTTCTTAGAAACAGGGGTTAAAAATTCAATCATTATTTTTTCTTGGCTGAAGCTTTTTTCTTAGTTGTAGTCTTTTTCTTAGCAGCTGCTTTCTTTTTAGGAGCTTTTTTAGCTAGCATTTCCTGAGCTTCTTCTAACGTTATTTTATCGGCTTCAGTTCCTTTTGGCAATTCCACCTTTACTTTTCCTTTAATAACATTAAAACGCCCCCAACGAGCTTTCTCGATTCTAATTTTCTCTTCTGGCCACTCGTTGATTAGCTTATCAATCTCCTTTTGCTTTTTATCTTCAATTAACTGAACGATATCTTTATCAGTAAGATTATCGAAATCATACTTTTTATTCACATTGATAAACATCCCGTTCCATTTAATATATGGGCCAAAACGACCTACACCTTTTTGAACCGGTAAGTCTTCATAGGTATAAATTGGAGCATCTGCTTTTTTCTTCTCTTCAATAAGCTCTTTTGCAAAAGCCATATCAACGTCTAATGGATCCATTCCTTTTGGGAGAGATATAAACGTTTTACCAAAGCGAACATAAGGACCAAAACGACCATTGTTAACCTCAACTTCCTCATTATCGTAAACACCCAAGGTTTTTGGAAGTTTAAAAAGATCCATCACCTCTTCAAAGGTAACCAAATGCAATTGTTGGTCTGGACGTAAACTTGCAAATTTTTTATCTTCATCATCAGGAGCACCAATTTGAGCCATCGGACCATATTTACCCAAACGAACTAATACAGTACGCCCGCTTTCTGGATCCTCCCCTAGAATACGCTCTCCACTTTCACGATCGGCATTTTTCTCAACATCTTCTACGCGTGGGTGAAACTTTTCATAGAACTCCTTCATCATTTTCGTCCACTCCTCTTTCCCTTCGGCAATGTCATCAAAGTCTTGCTCTACTTTAGCAGTAAAGTTATAGTCTAAGATATTTTCAAAATGCTCTACCAAAAAGTCATTTACTATCATTCCAATATCAGTTGGAACAAGCTTGCCTTTATCTGAACCTACTGTTTCAGTTAAGGTTTTATCTTTAATATTTTCTTTTTCAAGAGTAAGCTGAAGGTATTTACGTTCAACCCCTTCAACAGTACCTTTTTCAACGTAGTTTCTACTAATAATAGTTGAAATAGTTGGCGCATAGGTAGAAGGTCTCCCAATACCAAGCTCTTCTAATTGCTTAACTAACGAAGCTTCTGTAAAACGATATGGGGCACGAGTAAATCGCTCTGTTGCTGTTATGTAATTATTTTCAAGCGAATCGCCTTCTTTCATATTAGGCAACATACCATCTTGCTCTTCCTCTTCAAAGTCGGTTCCTTCCAAATAAACTTTTAGGAAACCATCAAACTTTATCATTTCACCATTTGCAGTAAAATTCTCTGATACTTTTTCTTTGGAAAGCACATCAATCTTAACATTGGTTCGCTCTAATTGCGCATTACTCATTTGTGAAGCCAAAGTCCTTTTCCAAATCAAATCGTATAAACGTGCTTGATCGTGATCACCAGTGATAGTATGCTGACTCATATCGGTAGGGCGAATAGCTTCGTGAGCTTCCTGAGCTCCTTTGCTTTTCCCTTTATAATCACGAGGCTTACTATACTCTTTCCCGTAAGATTTAATAATTTCTTTTTGAGCTGCGTTTTTAGCGTCATTAGAAAGGTTAACACTATCGGTACGCATATAGGTTATAAGTCCAGCTTCATAAAGACGTTGAGCTATTGTCATTGTTTTTCCAACTGAAAAATACAATTTACGCGCTGCCTCCTGCTGTAATGTTGAAGTAGTAAAAGGAGCTGCAGGCGATTTGCTTGCAGGCTTTTTAGTTAAATCTGAAATTTTATAATTAGCTCCTAAATTTTTTCTAAGAAATTCACGAGCTTCAGCTTCAGTTTCAAAGTTTTTTGGAAGTTTTGCTTTAAACTTACTACCGTCTAGTGTGGTAAATTCAGCATCAATTCTATACGATCCTACAGGATTAAATGATTCAATCTCACGCTCACGCTCAACAATCAAACGCACGGCAACCGATTGCACACGACCTGCAGAAAGTCCACCTTTCACTTTTTTCCAAAGCACTGGTGAAAGCTCATATCCTACCAAGCGATCTAAAACGCGTCGCGCTTGTTGAGCGTTTACCAAATCGTAATTAATTTGGCGTGGGTTTTCTATTGCATTTAAAATTGCTGACTTTGTAATTTCATGAAAAACAATTCGCTTAGTCTTGTCTTTATCTAGTTTCAACTCCTCAGCTAAATGCCAAGCAATTGCTTCTCCTTCACGATCCTCATCACTTGCTAGCCAAACCATTTCAGCTTTTTTAGAAAGTGCTTTCAACTCCGCCACCAACTTTTTCTTATCGCTACTTACTATATATTTAGGTGTGAAATCCCCTTCCACATCTACTCCTAATTCCTTAGAAGGAAGATCTGCAATGTGCCCAAAACTCGAGGACACTTTGAAGTCTTTCCCAAGAAATTTTTCGATGGTTTTTGCTTTTGCAGGGGACTCAACGATCACTAAATTCTTTGCCATATCCTATTTTATTTAAGACTGCAAAAGTATATGATTTTTTTAATACGAAAGATTTTGCTTGTAATAATTGAATACAATCCACATTATTTCAGCTTAAAACACATAATTATCAACAGTGATTTGTGAAAGAAAATTACGGCAATAAATTCAGCCAACAAGCACTAACAAACGAAAACTTCATAACTATACCTATATATTTATTCCTTCTTTTAAATCTCAAATAAAATTATATAAAAAGCAATCTGCCACTTTGTCACCGCAAGCATTTAATTGTATCTTTGCAGGAATTACATTATGGACTGTTTTGTATTGAAGTTTGATTTTTTATGGAAAAGACAATAGACGAAAAAGCACAAGGGAACACCTTAATTTTAGAAGCAAAAAAGGAGAATTCTAAAAAATTATATTTAGAAAGTTACGGCTGCGCTATGAATTTTAGCGACAGTGAAATTGTAGCATCTATTCTTGCTGATCAGGGGTACAACACCACAAATTTGATGGAAGAAGCAGATTTGGTCTTAGTGAACACCTGTTCAATTCGCGACAAAGCAGAGCAAACTATCCGTAAGCGATTAGAAAAATACAATGCAGTAAAACGCAGTAGTAATCCGAAAATGAAAGTTGGTGTGCTAGGTTGTATGGCCGAGCGTTTGAAGGAAAAACTTCTTGAAGAAGAAAAAATTGTTGATCTGGTTGTTGGTCCAGATGCATACAAAGACATTCCAAACCTTTTACAAGAAGTAGAAGAAGGACGAGAAGCTGTAAACGTTATTCTTTCAAAAGAAGAAACCTATGGCGATATCTCCCCTGTACGTTTAGGAGGAAATGGAATTACCGCATTTGTAAGTATTACTCGTGGTTGCGACAATATGTGTACTTTTTGTGTAGTGCCATTTACCCGCGGACGAGAACGCAGTCGTGATCCTCACAGTATTTTAAATGAAATTAATGATCTAGCCGAAAAAGGATATAAAGAAATAACCCTTCTAGGTCAAAACGTAGATAGCTATTTATGGTATGGTGGCGGTCTGAAGAAAGACTTTAAAAATGCATCAGAAATGCAAAAAGCTACCGCTACAGATTTTGCTCAACTATTAGATTTAGTTGCTACTGCGCAACCTAAAATGAGAATTCGCTTCTCAACAAGTAATCCGCAAGATATGGGTGAAGATGTACTACACGTTGTAGCAAAACACAATAATATCTGTAACCATATTCACCTTCCAGTACAAAGTGGAAGCACTCGAATTCTAAAAGAAATGAATCGTCAGCACACTCGTGAAGAGTACATGAAGCTAATTGACAAAATCTTGGAAATTATTCCAGATTGTATCATTTCTCAGGATATGATTATTGGGTTTCCAACTGAAACTGAAGAAGATCATCAAGATACGTTAAGCTTAATGGAATATGTTAAGTACGGCTTTGGTTATATGTATAAATATTCTGAAAGACCTGGAACATTAGCAGCTCGTAAATTGGAAGACGAAGTTCCTGAAGAAATAAAGAGTAGAAGATTGACAGAAGTAGTAAATCTCCAACAAAAACATAGCGCTTTTCGCACAGAATCTTTTTTAGGTAAAACAGTAACAGTTTTAATTGAAAAGGAATCGAAAAAAAATGCAGATGAATGGAGCGGAAGAACGGAACATAATAATGTTGCTGTTTTCCCTAAGGAAAATTATAAACCTGGAGATTTTGTAAAGGTTAAAGTAACGGATTGTACTACTGCAACACTTATTGGCGAAGCTATAGGACTTGCTTAGGACTAATAAATCAAAAAACGTGTTTTAGTTCAATTTGCTGTAATTTTATAATTGTTAGGAAAATCTAATAACGATAAATCACAGTCTAAAGAGCTGAATAAAGATAAAGATTTAAGTCTTAGTATTGATGCTAACAAGTTACATAATGACGATAGCAGAAAATTTTTCTGAAGACTTTTTTCATAGCATATCTAATAAGCGTCGTAGTTAAAAAGAGCAGTTTTCTTAGTGAAGAATTAACTTACGAGTAAAATTAAATATAAAATAGAATACTGCTTAGGAATATTTTGGGGTTATAAGGCCTCATAACAGGCAAAGTTGAATGACATAAAATTAATATGGAAAGCAGCATACAAGCAACAAAACAACGATTCGGAATAATAGGTAACGACCCAAAACTAAACCGCGCCGTAGAGAAAGCAATTCAGGTTGCACCAACGGATATTTCGGTATTGGTTACTGGTGAAAGCGGGGTTGGAAAAGAAAGTATCCCGAAAATTATACATTCACTTTCTCACAGAAAGCACGGAAAATATATTGCAGTAAACTGTGGTGCAATCCCTGAAGGCACGATTGACAGTGAACTTTTTGGTCACGAAAAAGGTGCATTTACGGGAGCGACTACAACTAGAAGTGGATATTTTGAAGTAGCCGATGGCGGGACTATCTTTCTTGATGAAGTTGGAGAACTTCCATTACCAACGCAAGTACGACTGTTAAGAGTGTTGGAAAACGGAGAGTTTTTAAAAGTTGGATCTTCATCTACGCAAAAAACCGATGTCCGTATTGTTGCCGCTACCAATGTGAAGATGATTGAAGCCATTGAAAAAGGAAAATTCCGTGAAGATCTTTACTATCGATTAAGTACAGTTGAAATAAACTTACCTCCGCTTCGCGAACGCAAGCAAGACATACATTTGTTATTTAGAAAATTTGCTTCAGATTTTGCTCAGAAATACAAGATGCCTACAATTCGTCTGGATGATAACGCAATCGAATTATTATTGAAGTACCGATGGAGTGGAAATATTCGTCAACTTCGAAATGTTGCTGAGCAGATTTCAGTTTTAGAGCAGAATAGAGAAATTTCCTATGATACTTTAAAGCATTATTTACCAGATATGGGAAGTAATCTTCCTGCAATAGTTAATGCTAAAAAATCTGAAAGCGATTTCAGTAGTGAGCGCGAAATACTTTACAAAGTGCTTTTTGATATGAAACGCGATGTAAATGATCTTAAAAAACTAACTTTGGAATTAATGAAAAGCGGAAACGCTGCCAAAGTTAAAGAAGAACAGTCATCCTTAATCAACAAAATATATTCAGACGAAACGGAAGCTGAAGAAGAGTTAGCTTCTATTATTGAAGAAGAGAATATCGCTACGGAAGCCGACGTTGAAGTATTTAGCATCCCTGAACACGCTTCAGAACCAGAAAAAAAGGATAAATACGAATATGCCGAAGATATTGAAGAGGAAGAAAACCTATCACTTCAGCAAAAGGAATTAGAGCTTATTAAAAAATCACTCGAGAAGTATGGCGGAAAACGAAAAGACGCTGCGGAAGAGTTAGGAATTTCCGAAAGAACACTTTATCGAAAGATTAAACAGTATAATTTATAATTGGTCGTTGGTCGCTTGTAGAAACATTATTTTAATTTAGATGTCAAGAATATTTTCAGTTTTAGTTTTTTTAGTTGTGGCTATTTCGCTACAAAGTTGTGGTCCTTATTCATTCACAGGTGCCGATATAAACTATAACACCACAAAAACAGTTCAAGTAAGTTATTTTCAAAATAATGCACCTATTGTAGAGCCAGGAATAAACCGTGATTTCACACAAAAATTACAAGATTTATTATTAAATCAGACCAGTTTAGACCTTGTGAATAACAATGGGGATTTAGTGTATGAAGGTGAAATCACACAATATTACATCTCACCTATTACGGCAACATCAAATAGTACAGCGGCGCAAAACAGATTGACTATTTCGGTGAGTGTGAGATTTTACAACACAAAGGAACCTTTAAAAGATTTTGAACAATCTTTTAGTTTCTACTATGATTATGACGGTCAGACACAATTAACAGGATCGAAATTAGATGCTGCCATCGATATAATTTTTGAAAGAATAACACAAGATATATTTAATAAGTCACTCGCAAATTGGTAAACCTAAAATTTTGAATATTTCGAACTATACATATCTACTTGCAAATCCTCAGAACTTAACTTCTGAGGATCTTGCTGCTTTAGATTTATTAATTAGAAAATATCCTTATTTTCAAAGTGCTCGTGCTTTACAATTAAAAGGTTTAAAAAACCAAGACAGCTTTCTTTACAACGATGCTTTAAAGTTAACGGCCGCACACACTACCGATAGAGATATTCTTTTTGAATATATAACTTCAGAGAAGTTTATACAAAATGAAATTTCACAAACTATTCTTCAGCACGATGATTCTGTAAACGAAATAAAGGTTGTTTCAGAAAACATCAACGATGAAGTTAAAGAGGAAAACGAACGTCTTTTAAAAGCTGAAATTAAAAAAGCTGAGGATATTCTAAATCCAGAATTATTCCAAAGAAAAGCTCAAGACTTAATTGAAAAAAGTAAAGAAAAGGAAGAAAGTCCTGAAGAAGTATTACAAACCGATAAGCCTTTAGAATTTACAAAAAGTGACACTCATTCTTTTTCAGAATGGCTAAAATTGACAAAAGCAAAGCCTATTGAGCGAAAAGTGGCTCCTTCAGAAATAGATTCTAAAAACGAGAAAGAAGCTGATTCTCTAACAGAATCAAACACTGAAGAAACTATAAATCAGGAAGAAAAAGAAAGAAAACTTCAACTTATTGATAAATTTATTCAGGAACGACCAAAAATAATTCCTTCTGCGGAATCAGAAAAAACTTCACTTTCCGGAGCAAGTAATTCTGAAAACCCTAGCAATAAAGCATTTATTACAGATTTTTCACAGAGTTCAGATTCTTTAATGACCGAAACTTTGGCTAAAGTTTATTTACAACAAAAGAATTATAAAAAGGCAATTCAAGCATATAAAATATTAATTTTGAAAAATCCCGAAAAAAGTGGTTTCTTTGCAGACCAAATTCGAGCGATAGAAAAATTGACTAATACAGAATAATCATGAGCACGTTTACAATATTCCTAATTTTAATAATGATAGTGGCCTTTTTATTGGTCGTAGTTATAATGGTACAAAACCCAAAAGGTGGTGGACTTTCATCTTCCTTTGGAGGTGGCGGTGGTGCACAAATTGGTGGTGTACAGAAAACAAGTGACTTTTTAGATAAAAGTACTTGGACGCTTGCAACAATTATGTTGGCCTTGATTTTGTTTTCGAACATCTTTATCATGGGTAGCAACACTATGCAATCAAAAACTTTTGACGAAAGTGCTCTTCCAGCAGTTCCAACTACAGAAGTACCTGCACCAACAACTACAGAATAATTTTTGTTAAATATATATCGTAAAATGCCACCTCATAGAGAGGTGGCATTTTTTTATTATTATTATCGTATCTTTATTAGTAAAGAAAACCACAATGAAGGCTAGAAACATCATTCTACTCGTAATATCTAGCGTCTTACTCCTTTCCTGTTACGGAGACGGAACGGGTTTAAAAAGAACGTGCGAAAATTTATATGGTTTAGATCCGAAAAAAGACTTGATTCTTACCACTCAAGATCAAGTAGATCAAGTTTTCACTCAAACTCACGTATCAGGAAACGTTTATATTGGCCAGTGTCCGGACAAAAATTCTTCGAGAATTACAAATCTTAACGGATTACGAAATTTGACAAAGATTGATGGCAGCTTATTAATTTTTGAAACAGATATTTCGGTAATAGATGGATTAGATAACCTTCAAGAAATTGGAGGTGTTTTAAGTATTTATATGAATTCTTCTTTAAAGGAAATAAAAAATTTAAATGCCCTTAAAACTGTCAATGAATTGAATGTTTTCGGGAATGATAAATTATTACACATTAATGGTTTTAATAGCCTAACGAGTTGCAACACAACCCTCACCATTAATGTAAATGCCAACTTAGAAACAATTGAAGGTTTTAATAACCTAACTTATATAGGCAAAGATTTATCCATTATGTCGAGTAATAAACTTGTAAAAGTACAGGGCTTTGAATCATTAACCCAGGTAGGGAAAAATCTTTTGTTCGGAAGCAACATCCTTATAAACAATGTAGAAGCATTCAACAACCTTGAAACTATTGGAGGAGACCTAGATTTTCGGTACAATTGGAGCTTAGAAGGTCTAGACATTTTTCAGAATCTAAAAACCATTCAAGGACGTTTGATCATTGAAAACCACAAAGAGCTAGAATCTATTTATGGTTTAAGCAATTTAACTTTTGTTGGAAATCAATTATATATTGGAGAAAATTCTAAACTATCAGATTATTGTGGTCTAACGCCCTTGATGCAAACAGAAGGAGGACTCCAAGAAGGTGATAGCGGCCCACCATACAACGTTCCATATTTCGTAATTGTCAATAATTTATACAATCCTACGCGTCAAGATTTACGTGACGGGAATTGTTCTCAATAAAAAACACGGATCTCATATTACCAAAAATGCCAGTCTCTGACAAGCTGGCATTTTTGTATTATATAATGTCAGTTTATAGGCAGTGGCATAGTTTCTGCCAATAAGGAATCACAACATAAAAACATAAGTTTAACAACTATAAAAAATAATAAAAAATGGCATTAAAAATTCAACCACTTGCAGACCGTGTATTGGTTCAGCCAGAAGAAGCAGAAACTAAAACCGCATCTGGACTTTACATTCCAGATTCAGCAAAAGAAAAACCGCAACAAGGAAAAGTAGTAGCTGTTGGTAAAGGAAAAGAAGATCACAAAATGACAGTTAAAGTTGGTGATACTGTTCTTTACGGAAAATACGCCGGAAGTGAATTAAAATTTGATGGCAAAGATTATATGATTATGCGCGAGGACGATATACTCGCTATTATCTAACGATAAAAACTCACAAATTCCAATAAAAAAATCCCAAGTTCCAAAGTATCTATTTTGAATTTGGAGCTTGAAATTTAGAATTTAAAAAATATTAACCCGACGATTCCTGATTATGACGGAATCACAAAATAAAAAGTTTATGGCAAAAGATATAAAATTTGATATTGAAGCTCGCGACGCTATTAAACGCGGAGTTGATGCATTGGCAAACGCAGTAAAAGTAACATTAGGACCAAAAGGTCGTAACGTAATTATTAGCAAATCCTTTGGTGCTCCACAAGTAACTAAAGATGGTGTTACTGTTGCAAAAGAAGTAGAATTAGAAGACGCTCTTGAAAATATGGG
Organism: Aequorivita sp. 609; assembly: GCF_014212065.1. Lineage (NCBI taxonomy): Bacteria > Pseudomonadati > Bacteroidota > Flavobacteriia > Flavobacteriales > Flavobacteriaceae > Aequorivita > Aequorivita sp. 609. The sequence continues at coordinate 66,510 of NZ_JACJVM010000213.1, forward strand.
CGCGCAAATGGTAAAAGAAGTTGCTTCTAAAACCAATGATCTTGCTGGTGACGGTACAACTACTGCTACTGTTCTTGCTCAAGCAATCGTTAAAGAAGGGCTTAAAAACGTAGCTGCTGGTGCTAATCCAATGGATTTAAAGCGCGGAATCGATAAAGCTGTTGAAGCTATTGTTGCAAACCTTGAAAAGCAAACTACTAAGGTTGGTAATTCATCTGAAATGATAAAGCAAGTTGCTTCTATTTCAGCAAACAACGACGATGTTATTGGTGATTTAATTGCTAAAGCATTCGGAAAAGTTGGGAAAGAAGGTGTTATCACTGTAGAAGAGGCAAAAGGTACTGAGACTTATGTTGATGTAGTTGAAGGAATGCAGTTTGACCGTGGATATCTTTCTCCATACTTCGTAACAGATACTGAAAAAATGCAAACAGAATTGGAGAATCCAATGATTTTGCTATACGATAAGAAAATCTCTTCAATGAAAGATTTACTTCCAGTTCTTGAGCCAGTGGCACAGCAAGGGAGATCTCTTTTAATTATTGCTGAAGATGTTGATGGAGAAGCTTTAGCTACTTTGGTAGTAAATAAACTTCGTGGTTCATTAAAAATCGCTGCTGTTAAAGCTCCAGGTTTTGGTGACAGAAGAAAAGCAATGTTAGAAGATATCGCAATCTTAACTGGTGGTACTGTAATTTCTGAAGAGCGTGGTTTCACTTTAGAAAACACAACTATCGACATGCTTGGTTCTGCAGAAAATGTAACTATTGATAAAGACAATACAACTATCGTAAATGGTGCAGGTGAAACTGACAACATTAAAGGTCGAATAAACCAGATTAAAGCACAGATTGAATCTACAACTAGTGACTACGATAAAGAAAAATTACAGGAGCGACTAGCTAAATTAGCTGGTGGAGTTGCTGTTCTTTATGTAGGTGCCGCTTCTGAAGTAGAAATGAAAGAGAAGAAAGACCGTGTTGATGATGCACTTCACGCAACTCGTGCAGCTGTGGAAGAAGGTATCGTTGCTGGTGGTGGTGTTGCTTTAGTTAGAGCTATAGAGGTTCTTAAAAAGATAACTACAGATTCACTTGACGAAACAACTGGTGTAAATATTGTAGCTAGAGCTATCGAAGCTCCTTTACGTACTATCGTTGAAAACGCAGGTGGTGAAGGTTCAGTTGTAATCAACAAAGTGTTAGAAGGCAAGAAAAACTTCGGTTACGATGCTAAGAGCGATTCTTATGTAGATATGATTAAAGCTGGAATTATCGACCCTAAGAAAGTAACACGTGTAGCACTTGAAAACGCTGCTTCTGTTGCTGGAATGATTCTAACTACTGAATGTGCTTTAGTAGATATTAAAGATGAAAATGCCGGTGGCGGAATGCCAGGAGGTATGGGTGGCGGAATGCCAGGTATGATGTAAAAATCAGTGCCTAGTATTCAGCACAAAGTAAATTAGTAAGCCTCACAGGTATCAAAGACCTGTGAGGCTTCTTCATTTTTATAAATTTTTCAAAATCAGAAAAAGCAAACTCGTATGAGGCAATTAAAATTAAAATCATTTTAATTTTAAACATATAGTTACATTTGGGTATCCTAAAGATAAAAATTAGTTAGAACCATAAATCGACTTACAACCGACTTGAATATCATTAAAACTTATAAAAACCCAATTCTCGTTGCTTTAGTATCGATTGTACTTTACTTAGGTTTTGCATATAATTTGGAGCGCAGTGAGTTCATAAAACTCATATGTCTTTATGCTGCGCTATTTATCACTTCTTATCTATTTATAGAAAAATATCTCTCACGACATCAATTGCGTTTTTGGGTTTTAGCGAGTATTGGAATTATTTTTAGATTAGCTTTTATTGTTTCAATTCCGAATCTTTCGCAAGACTTTTATCGATTTTTATGGGATGGCAGATTGTTAATCCAAGGGTTTAGTCCGTATTTATTTACACCCACCAATTCATCTGCATTTGCCGTAACAATAGCACAAGCACAGGAGCTAATTGAAGGAATGGGTGCGCTTAATGCAAGTCACTTCAGTAATTACCCTCCAGTTAATCAGTTGTTCTTCGCAATTGCTGGGCTGTTTGCCGGAAAGAGTATTTTAGGGTCGGTTATAGTTCTTCGAATGGTGATTATCTTGGCAGATGTAGGTATTCTCTACTTCGGAAAAATGGTGTTAGAGCAATTAAACCTTCCTGCGAAAAATATTTTCTGGTATTTCTTGAGCCCTTTTATAATTATTGAACTTTCAGGAAATCTACATTTTGAAGGAGTGATGCTTTTCTTTTTTGTGTGGGCCTTATTTTTACTATTTAAGAAAAAGTGGTTTTGGGCGGCGGTTTTAATCGGTCTTTCTGTTTCGGTGAAACTGTTACCGTTATTGTTTTTGCCTTTGTTTTTTAGATGGTTTTTAAATAAAGAGGTTTCGACTGCGCTCAACCTGACGTCTCTTTTAAAGTTTTATAGCATAATAGGAGCAACAATTTTAATAACTTTTCTACCTTTTCTCTCCTCAGATTTCATTCAAAACTTCGCAGCTACCATCGGACTTTGGTTTCAAAACTTTGAGTTTAATGCAAGCGTTTATTACATAATTCGATGGATTGGATTTCAAGTTGTAGGATGGAATATTATTGAAACTGTTGGAAAAATACTGCCAATGATAGTTGTGCTTTTCATCCTTGGTCTTTCATTCCTTAAAAAGAATAGTACACCTCAACAGTTAATTACGTCAATGCTATTCGCGGTATCTTTTTACTTCCTATTATCTACAACTGTTCATCCGTGGTATGTTGCCACTCCGCTTATTCTTTCAGTTTTTACAAATTATAAATTTCCTCTTGTATGGAGTTTGGTGGTTTTCCTAAGTTATTCAGCGTATGAAAAAGAAGGATTTGATGAAAACTTATGGTTGGTAGCTTTAGAATATTTTATAGTTATTGGAATTGCTGCATGGGAATTTACTCGTTGCAAAAAGTATAGAGAAAAGGAAAAACTCCTAAACTACTGAGTGAAAAAGCAATCTAAAAATTACTCTTTTCACATCAATCCTATTAGACTAAGATCGTTAGTGGAGGTAAGGCTTGTTTCCCAATAGTTTGACAGGTAGATTAGATTACTGAAGCATGGTATCGAGTTTTTAAACCTCAAGGAGGAGCATTATAACAAGGTCCTACACACATATTGAAAATATTATAAGCACTCTTTATTCTTAGCTAAAAAGAATTTTCTATATTTTAATTTCACACTAATGTTTTCATATAATTATCTGAAAAAGAAACAGTTAAAAAGTTGGAAAACCGAATAAAAAAGTATAAATTTATACTTATTTTAATGTAAATTCATACTATTATGAAAAAGCAATATAAAACCCCCGATAAGACAAACTACGTCAAGGAGGCCCCTACTTATTTTTACGATGGGAATCTAGCCATTCCCTTAGTCGATATGACTTCCTTTCAGAAAATGCAGATAGTTCGGGATGGGGTTACCAAAACCTATTTAACCAAGCTCAAAGAAGAAACTTCTTTAGATTACGATGCTTTAGCCCAAGCATTGTCCGTAACGCGCTCCACGCTTATCAATAAGAAAGGTGATCAAAAGTTTAGCGATCATATTAGCGAGCGAATTATTGCTGTGGCAGAAATCTATTCATTCGGCTACGTGGTGTTTGAAGACAAAGACAATTTCAATCAATGGATGTTTTCTTCAAATCAAGCCCTTGCAGGATCAAAACCTTTTGAGCTTATGGACAATCAATTTGGTCGTGAGGAAGTTCGAAACCTGATTGGCCGTATTGCCCACGGCGTATTTTCATAATTATGAAGGTCTATAGAATTACAAAAACAAAATACGCCGAAGATCTAAGCGGTACAGGAGCAAAACTCTATGGCGGTAGATGGAATCATATTGATTCCGCTTGTATCTATACTGCCGAAAGTCGCGCTTTGTCTGTTTTGGAGTATGCTGTTAATATAAATATAGACTTTATTCCTCGTGCCCTTAGTTTATGTGTTTTTGAAATAGACGAAAGCCAAGTTTATTCATTTAAACAAGAGGATTTACCAGGAAACTGGAGAGAAACTCCTGCACCAAAATCAACTAAGGATTATGGGACACAATTCTTAAAGAGCAACAAGCCTATTTTAAAAATTCCGTCCATTATAATTCCTGAAGAATTTAATTATATAATAAATCCTAAGGTAGCTAATTTGAGTTTCAAACTAGTTGAAATAAAGGACTTTGTCTTTGATTTACGAATAAAGAAAAAGTAATTGCTTGACTCTTTTAGAAAGTTTATAATTATTTTTTTACACGCTCTAATCGGTAGAAATCTTTTCTTCTATCTTTTAAATTTCTAACCGCTCCAAAAGTATGAAGCTCACGAAGTAAGTCAATATCTACATCGGCAACCAATATCATTTCGGTATTTGGAGTTGCTTCAGCTTTAATTCCATTACTTGGGAAGGCGAAGTCACAAGGAGTGAATACAGCACTTTGAGCGTACTGTATGTCCATATTGTGCACTTTTGGAAGGTTACCCACGCTTCCTGCTATAGCCACGTAACATTCGTTCTCAATTGCCCTAGCTTGAGCACATAATCTAACACGTGAATATCCATTTTGAGTATCGGTTAGGAAAGGAACAAAAAGAATGTCCATGCCTTCATCTGAAAGTAATCGCGAAAGTTCGGGAAATTCAGAATCGTAGCAGATAAGCACCCCTATTTTTCCACAATCGGTATCAAATGTTTTTAAGGAATTTCCATTGGACATCCCCCACACACGTTCTTCATCAGGTGTAACGTGAATTTTTTCAAAACGTTCCACACTTCCATCACGACGACATAAATATCCTACATTGTATAACTTACCGCGAACTATTTCGGGCATGCTTCCCGTAATAATATTTATGTTATAGGAAATTGAAAGTTGCGATAGCTTTTCGGTTATTTTTTTAGTGTATTTTGCTAGTTCTCGAATTGCATCAGGTTCGCTTAAATGGTTGTATTCTGCCATAAGCGGAGCATTGAAGAACTCTGGAAACATTGCAAAGTCGCAGCGATATCCCGCAACACTGTCTATAAAATATTCCGCCTGATGCATCAATTCCTCCATTCCGGAATAGCTTCGCATTTGCCACTGAATAAGACCAAGACGGACAACACTTTTTATAGCTGTAGGTGTTGGTTTTTTTTCAGGTTTGGTATAATAAATATTATCCCATTCCATTAAAACGGCAAATTCACCTGAAGCTTTATCACCTTCTAAATACCCTTTTAAAACACGCACAGGGTGAAAGTCATTAGAAATCTGAAAGTTTAAAACTGGATCATCAATTTGCTTGCGTTTAACTTTTTCGATGTATTGTTTTGGAGAAAGTTTATCGGCGTGCAGGTGGTAATTTGGCATTCTACCTCCAAACACAATACTCTTTAACTCTAGGTTTTCACAAAGTTCTTTTCGGTAATCATACAATCTTCTTCCGAGACGAAGCCCACGAAAATCGGGACGGATAAAAACATCAATCCCATAAAGCACATCACCTTCGGGATCGTGTATTTTAAAAGTTGGATCACCAGTTACATCTTTATACGTATGCTTCTCCCCTAGTTTATCGAAATCTACAATAATAGAAAGCGCACAACCAGCAATTTGACCATCAGCCATAATTAATACTTGACCTTCTGGAAAAACATCTATTAGGTTACCTATTTCGTTGATTTTCCAATAGCTATTAGGCATTCCTCCATAAGATTGAATAGTTGCCTTTTTTAGTGCTTCGTAGTCTTTTAGGGTTAAAAACTTAAGCTCGATATTTTCAATCTTTTTTGGTTCCATGGTTTATGTGGTTACTTCTATTAAAGCAATTTCAATTAGGGTATATAATATAAATGTTAGAGAGCAAAAACCGCAGCCAATTCCCTATTTTTAATTAGGAACTGTAAACTGCGGATTGTTCTTTGAATGCATTAAAGTATTTAATGAACGTTACTTTTTACATATCTAAGATATACGCAAAAACTAAAGGAGCAACAATAGTAGCGTCACTCTCAATAATGAATTTAGGTGTATCTATATCTAATTTACCCCAAGTAATTTTTTCGTTAGGCACAGCTCCTGAGTAACTACCAAAGCTTGTAGTTGAATCACTTATTTGGCAGAAATAACTCCAAAAAGGAGTATCAGTACGTTCCATATCTTGGTATAACATCGGTACTACACAAATTGGGAAATCTCCTGAAATACCTCCTCCAATTTGGAAGAAACCTATTCCGTTTTTAGAATTTTCAGTGTACCATTCTGCAAGAAAAGTCATATACTCAATTCCACTTTTCATAGTAGAAGCTTGTAATTCTCCTTTCAACACATAACTAGCAAAAATATTTCCCATTGTACTATCTTCCCATCCTGGGCAGATAATTGGAAGGTTTTTTTCAGCAGCAGCGTACATCCAAGAATCTTTTAAGTCAATTTCATAATGTTCTTCCATTACTCCACTTAAAAGTAGCTTGTACATATATTCGTGTGGTAGGTAGCGTTCGCCATTAGCTTCAGCATCTTTCCAAATTTTTACTATATGCTTTTGAATTCTTCTAAAAGCTTCTTCTTCAGGAATACAAGTATCAGTTACTCGGTTCAAACCTTTTTCAAGTAAATCCCATTCGTCCTGCGGTGTTAAATCGCGGTAATTGGGCACTCTTTTGTAGTGGCTATGCGCCACAAGGTTCATTATATCTTCTTCAAGGTTTGCACCTGTACAGGAAATAATTTGAACTTTATCTTGACGGATCATTTCAGCAAATATCTTTCCTATTTCGGCTGTACTCATCGCACCAGCCATAGATACAAGCATTTTTGAGCCGTTCTTTAATTGTGCTTCATATCCTTTAGCTGCATCTACAAGCGCTGCTGAATTGAAGTGTAAATAATATTTTTCAATAAATTGAGAAATCCCTCCTTTGTTAGTACTCATCTTCTTCTGTGTTAAATTTTGAATTTCCTTTTTTGCCCGAATCAGTCGGAATTGAGATATTAAAATTGTTTTCGTAATCGTCGCCTTCTTCTACTCCTTCGAATTTATACGATAACATTTTGTAATAAAGTTTGGCCGCTACAAAGTCTGAAGATTTTTCATCTTCTTTCGGACAAAGTTCAACGATATCAAAACCTACTACGTTTTTCTCCTCAAAAACTTGTTTTAAGAAATCAAGTGTTTCATACCACAACAATCCTCCTGGTTCTGGAGTTCCCGTTGAAGGTAAAATTGAAGGGTCAAAAGCATCAAGATCGAAAGTAATAAAAACGTTTTCACCTAAAGCTTCAATTACTTTATCTATCCAGTATTCGTCTTTTACCATATCGTGGGCGAAGAAAACTTTTTCCTCATCCATAACTCTTGTTTCAGCAATATCCATACTGCGGATACCTACCTGAACTAGATTGGTATTTAGACTTGCTTCGTAAACTGCACAAGCGTGATTGCATTTTGTTCCTTCGTACTCTTTACGTAAATCGGCGTGCGCATCGATATGAAGCACCGTAAGATTATCAAAACATTCATTAAATGCACGGATTGAACCAATAGAGATACTGTGCTCTCCTCCAAATAAAGTAACAAACTTGTTGCGTTTAATATAATCTTTTGTGGTTTTATGCACTGCATCAACCATAGCTTCCGGAGAAGAGTTTTCGGTTATTGCATCAGCTAAATAAACGCCCTGTTTGTAAACCTCCGATTGGGTTTCAATGTCGTAAAGCTCCATATTTTCTGAAGCATCCAAAAAGGCATCTGGACCTTTGTCCGCACCTTTTTGCCAAGTACTAGTTCCATCGTAAGGAACTGGAATTAATACAATTTTTGATGTTTCAAGTGCCGCATATTGTTGCGGGATACCTGCGTACGTTTTAGTGCTCATAACCTAAAATGTTTAGCAATTGCTCGCTTGTTTGTTGTTCTGAAAAAAGTTTAGTTGTAACATTATTATTTTCGTCTCTATCAATCAAAATATGTTTTGGCTGAGGAATCAAGCAATGTTGAAGTCCACCAAATCCACCTATAGTTTCTTGATATGCTCCTGTATTAAAGAAACCGATATATAACGGTTTTTCTTTTTTAAATTTCGGCAAATAAATTGCTGCCATATTCTGTTCACTATTGTAATAGTCATCACTATCGCAAGTCAACCCACCTAAAAGAACTCTTTCATACTCATCGTTCCAACGATTTAAAGGTAGCATAATAAACTTCTTACTAATAGCCCAAGTATCAGGCAATGTAGTAATAAATGAGGAGTTTATCATATTCCACTTCTCACGGTCGTTTTGTTGCTTCTGGTACAGAATTTCATAAACAGCACCTCCACTTTCACCAACTGTAAAACTTCCGAATTCGGTGAAAATATTTGGAACTGGCACATCTGCTTCAGCGCATGTAATGCTTATCTGATTGATAATCTCGTCAACCATATATTGATAATCGTACTCAAAGTGTAAAGAGTTTTTTATAGGGAACCCGCCTCCAATGTTTAAACTATCAAGTGAAGGACACATTTTTTTAAGACGTACATAAACCTTTAAACACTTTACCAATTCGTTCCAATAGTAGGCTGTATCACGAATACCCGTATTAATGAAGAAGTGAAGCATTTTGAGATCCACCTTATCATTATTTTTAATTTGGTTTTCGTAAAAAGGGATGATGTTTTTATATCCAATACCTAAACGAGAAGTGTAAAACTCGAATTTCGGTTCTTCTTCTGAAGCAATTCTAATTCCCACCTGAAAGTGATCGTTTATGCTATCTGAAAGCAAATCAATCTCTTCATAATTATCGATAATTGGAATACAGTTTTCATGACCTTCGTTAATAAGACGCGCTATATTATCAATATATTTCTCACGTTTAAAACCGTTGCAAATTACATAGGTTTTATCTGTAAGTTTACCTGTTTTTTTAAGACTCTCAACAATATTTATATCAAAAGCTGATGATGTTTCGATGTGAATATCATTCTTTAGCGCTTCATCTAAAACATGTTTAAAGTGCGAGCTTTTAGTACAGTAGCAATAATTGTAATTGCCTTTGTAGTTATGTTTTTCAATGGCTGTATTAAACCATTTCTTCGCCAAATTTATATTTTCCGAAATTTTGGGTAGGTATGTAAATTTAAGTGGTGCACCATACTTTTGCACCAACTCCATCATATCTACGCCGTGAAATTCAATTCCGTTTTCTCCTAAACGAAATTCTTCCTGAGGAAAATAATAAGTTTGATTTATTAAATCTATATATTTAGTATTCATTTTTTTGTTTTCAAAGTGTAAATTAAAAATCTCAATAGACTAATCCTCTTAAAAGATTAGATATAACAAAAAATTAACTTGTAAATTATATACGAATAGGCAAATGCTTTAAAATAAGGACTTTGCCTTTAACCTGCAGATAAGCAGTTTTAGGAAGTATGAGTATATTGTTCATTTAGGATATCTGCTTTTGAAAACATCAAAAACCAACCATTAAAGATAATATCATTCGTGTTTGAAATACAAATGTGCGAAAAAAAATCAATATTTTTTAAAATTGGCAAAAAATTCACTTTAGTTAGCCATACTAAACATATTCAGCTCTTTACTAGTAAGTGTTCTCCAACGTCCGCGTGGTAAATCTTTCTTAGTAAGAGGGCCCAATGTAACACAGTCTACACGCATTACATCATAACCTAAATGTTCAAAAATTGTTCTGATTACGCTATTTCCAGTATGCTTAATTTTTAAGCCAACTTCACTCTTAGGTGAATTATCTACATAACTAATTTCTTCAACAGCAATTTCTTTCCCTTCAATAGTTAAACCATCTTTAATTTTCTTAAGATGTTCAGCTTTTAAGTTTTTGTCTAATGCTATGTGAAACAATCTCGAAATTCCTTTTTTCGAGAATTTCTGCACAAACTCTTCGTCATTAGTGAAAAGCAACAATCCAGTTGCATTTCTTCCTAAACGACCAAAAGGCTTTATTTTGGCAGTGGTAGCATTAGCAACAAGATCCATTACTGTCATACCTTTTGCATTGCTATCTGTTGTAGCAAAACCTTTAGGTTTGTTTAGTAAAATATAAGTATTAGGTTCAGGGTTTAAACGACGTCCATCAAAACGAACATCATCATTTAATTGAACCTTGTAACCCATTTCATTAATAATCTTACCATTTACAGTCACTAAACCAGTGGCAATAAATGTGTCTGCTTCTCTTCTAGAGCAAACTCCACTATTTGCAATGTATTTATTCAAGCGAATTCCATCTTCTGGATTGCTTTTCTTAACTTGTTTTGGCGCCACTTCTCTTCTACCAATTTCTTTTCCGCTTTTATCGAATTTTAATTTTGGTTTTGAAACTGGGTCTTGCTGACGTCCTGTCTTTTTTGACGGAGCTTCAGTTTTTAAGGGAGCATTACCTCTTGCATTACTTCTATTGCGTTGGTTGTTACCTCCACGCCCTGAAGCTTTTCCTCTATTCGTATTGTCTTGTCTGCTCATATTATAAATTTTTGCAAAGGTAATGAATTTAAGTAGGCAGAAGCATTTTCATTTTATACTTAAATCTCATATAATAAAACCCCGCAGATGCTGGATTTTAGTTAATTATTTGTTTTAAAACGTTTAAATAGTCTGCTCTATTTTTCACAAAATCCATCTCAGAGATATCAATTATCTTAATATTTTCGGAATGTTGATTTTTTATAAACTCTAAGTAACTTTCATTCAACTTCTGAAGATATGAAGCCTTGATACTTTGCTCGTATTTTCTACCTCTTTTTTTAATATTTTCTATTAACCGCTCTGTATTTTGATACAGATAAACATATACATCTGGTTTTGGTACCTCCTTGTGCATTACGTGAAATAGCTTTTTATAAAGCGTGTATTCTTCTTCAGGTAACGTAATACTAGCAAAAATCAAAGATTTGTTTACGTCGTAATCTGCAATTACAGATTCTTTAAAAAGATCGTATTGAGTAATGTCATCCACCAATTGTTGGTATCTATCTGCCAAAAAAGACATCTCTAATGGAAACGCATAACGAGCAGCATCTTCATAAAATTTCGGAAGAAAAGGATTGTCTTTAAATCGTTCTAAAATCAACTTAGCATTAAAGTCATCGGCTATTTTAGTAGCTAAACTTGTTTTTCCTGCTCCAATATTCCCTTCAATTGTAATATAACTGTATTTTGAAATATTATAATTACTCATAGGATTCACAAGCCATTTCGATTGTTTGTGCAGCTCGCTATTATCTTCAGTTTCAGCTAATATTTCTCCTATATTTTTTTTAGAAATAGGATGAATTAATTCAGAGTTTAAATCATTTAACGGCTGAAGAACAAACTTGCGCTTTTCCATTTCGGAATGGGGCACGGTAAGTTTTTCAGTAATAATAATCATGTCGTCTATAAGGATAACATCAATATCTATAGGACGTGAACTATACCCTTCTGAATTATTTCTTATCCTTCCAATTTTCTTTTCAATACCTAATACAGACTTAAGAACTTTTTGCGGTTTTTGGTTTGTATTTATCCAAACTGCACAGTTTAAAAATGGATCGCCATCAAAACCCATTGCGGGGGTTTCGTAAACTGAAGAAATTTTTATTACAGATCCAATTTCTTCAAAAATAAGGTCAACAGCATTTTGAAGATATTCAAAACGGTTACCCATATTACTGCCGAGAGATAAAAAGACGTTATGCGAGGGTTGAAGTGATTTCAAGTGTTAACATTTAAGACGAAATTAAGGAAAAGAAAAAGACTACCAAGTAAATTTGCGCGCAGATATAATTTTTCCTTAATAGCACTTTTTAATAAGTTGTTTTAAAAGGAATTATAAAAAATAAATTTTTCAATTTTCTTATGAAAAAAGCACTCAAAATTTTTGGAATCATTTTAGGTTTAATTTTAATCTTACTGATTGCCGCGCCTTTTATTTTTAAAGGAAGTCTTGAAAAAATACTAAAAAACAACATCGACCAAAATATAAACGCAAACGTAAGCTGGGAAGAACTCGAATTAAGCCTATTTAGTAGCTTTCCAAATGCTTCTCTTATAGTGAAAAACTTTTCAGTTGTTAACAGAGCGCCTTTTGAAGGAGACACTCTGGCTAGCGGTAAAAGCTTATCGCTAGATATGGGCATTATGCAACTTTTTAAGTCTGAAAACATCAAGATTGACGCTTTAAAACTTGAGGGTACATTTCTGAATATTATGATTGACTCCCTAGGCAACACCAATTATGATATTGCTATCAAGGACGATGCCCCAATACTTAATGAAGAAGAAACAAGTAGCGGATTTACTTTTGAGTTGGAGAAATATGAAATAGAAAACTCACGGATTAATTACTTTGATGAATCCTCAAAAATTTATTTAACGCTATCAAACATTCAACATGAAGGTAGTGGTGATCTTTCTGTAGAAGTTGGACAACTAGACACCTATACAGAAGCCATGGCTTCTTTTAAGATGGAAGATACTGAGTATTTGTCCAACAATAGAATTTCACTTGATGCTATTTTCAACTTAGATCTAGTAAATCAGAAATACACCTTTCTAGAAAACGAAGCCAAAATCAACGAGCTACCGCTAACATTTGAAGGTTATGTAAAACTAAATGAAGACAACAACGAAGTTGATATTACTTTTAAAACACCTTCATCCGATTTTAAAAACTTCTTAGCGGTAATTCCTGAAACGTATGTGAAGCAAATAAGCGATGTAAAAACGACAGGAAACTTTACTGTAAATGGAGTGATTAAAGGCATTGTAGATAGTATTCATATCCCTACAATGGATATAAAAATAGCAAGTGAAAACGCATCATTTAAATATCCCGATTTACCTAAAACGGTTGAAAACATTACCATTGATGCACAGTTAAAAAACGAGACTGGACTACTAAAAGATACGTTTTTAAACATTCCAGATCTAACTTTTAAAATCGACGGCGAACCTTTCAGAATGAATGGAAGCATTAAAAACATTACCGAAAATCCATTTGTTAATTTAGAAATGCAAGGGACGCTGAACTTGGCAAACATAGAAAAGGTATTACCTGTAGAAATAGAACAAAACCTCAGCGGAATTTTTAAAGCCGATGTTGTTGCAAATTTCGATATGGAATCTGTTGAAAAAGAGCAATACCAAAAAATAGACGCTCGCGGAAATGCTAGCCTATCTAATTTTAATTATGATGCCGGATTTAAAAAAGACTTAAAAATTTCGGATGCTAAGCTTGCCCTACAACCTGGAGTTTTCACTTTAAAAGAACTAAATGCAACCTCAGGACAGACAGATATTAAAGCTTCTGGAAATATTAAAAACTTAATTCCATTTTTAATGAGCAACCAAGAGTTAAAAGGAAACTTTGACGTTACATCAAACACTTTTAACGTGAATGACTTTATGGTTGCTGAAACGTCATTCACAGAATCAAAATCTGGTGAAAAAGGAGAAACATCTAAGAAAGTTAGAAATGAAGAAGCCATTAAAATCCCAGGATTTCTTGATGCTACTTTAAACTTTAAAGCTAACAAAGAACTGAGATAAAAAACAACTAATTTCTTTATTAATTTTTGACAATATAATTCTAGGCTTACAGATAGAAAGAATAGATCCGTAAGCTCTTTTTTATTTCAGGCACAATTATT
>NZ_JACJVM010000214.1:0-99008 GCF_014212065.1 Aequorivita sp. 609
CGGGGATTATCAATGTTGTCGAAGTCTAAAGCTTCACCGTATATAGTAACCTTACTCCGCTCTTTTGTTCTTTCTGATTAATACTTAAAATTAACTTATTTAGTAAAAATCAAACTTAAGCTGGTATATTTATGCCATCAGTAGAATATGCAGGAGAAGCTTTTTTATAATAGTCGCCAAGATCTGTATATCCACCGTGTACAGGAACGATAAACCTATCGATTACATCTTCAAAACTTTTAATGTTTTTAGATATTTCTTTTGAAATCAAACTTGGAAATTGAACGGATTTCTGCTGAATTTTTCCTCTTATCTTTCGAATAAAACGGCTTAAATAAATTTTGCTTATTCCTCCCTGAATTTTCTCAGCACTAGATTTTAATTGAAAAGGTGCAGAAATAGCCACGGCAGCTTTTATTTTCTCAGAAACTTCCTTTCTACCCAGATAATTCAGTATCTGATCGCCTCCTAATGAAAAGCCAACTAGAAAAACTTCTTCAATATTTTGAGCTAAAACGTAATTTATTACAGCTCCCAAATCTTCAATAGACCCATGATGGTATAAGTTGGGAAGTAAATTCATTTCACCTCCGCAACTGCGATTATTCCAAGCAAAGACCGAGTATCCTTGTTCTATAAAAAAGTTGGCGCAGGCGTTATTGTAGTTTTTCATTGAATCGCCTTCTAACCCGTGACACAGTATAATTGCTTTTTTAGAGGTTTGCAATACATAGTCTAAAAGTAGAAAGTCGCCATCTGTCAAGAACAATCGTTTTCGCCGATATTCTGGCGACTCTAATTTTCTGATAATTCCAGAATAAATAGTAGATATATGCCCATTTTGGAAAATGAAGTCCGTTTCATAAGAAGAATTACTTATATAAGGCATAACAACAATCTCTTATTAGTTAATACTTGATTTCCTTAAAGATAAGCGTTATTTATATTTATATATGGCGTGGGAGTAAAGAATATTGCACCTATCACTATCAGCCTTATCTGTCAACAACTGAGTATATTAAATATTGAGAATAGGTCCTAAAGAAAAACACTTTTAAAGCTTATAGAAACTTAGAGATTTCAACGCATTTCTAAGTATTATAAGTTGGCTTATTTAGCATGAAACACTTTATGTAAAGAAAAATAAAAAGTATTAGTTAATTTTGGCGTAATAATTGTTCTATTATAAACAGAATATACTATTTTAGTAACTTTAAAATTAAAAATAAAAAAGATGAAAAATTTATTTACAATAATTGCGTTTGCAGCTACTATGCTTTTTGGTATTCAAAACATATCAGCACAGTCTTTATCTGTTGACAAAAACAGACCTGAAGTAATTGCAAAAGCAGAAACTGCTGAATTAACTGAAACTTTAAACCTAAACGGGGAACAAAGTAGAACGATTTTCAGAGCTCTTGTTGCTAAAGAAATAAACTACCAAAAGCATATTGAGGGTAAAGATGCAACAGACGCAAATGTAATCGCAAATAAGAAAAAATTTGACTCTTCATTAGATGATATTATGAAGAAAACCTTAACCGAGGAGCAATACGCTAAATGGAACAAAAACAAATAATTAGTGATTATAATTATAGTTGCAAAACCCTTTCTCTTTAAGATGAAAGGGTTTTTTATACCACTTCCGCAACTACAAAAGTACTTCCTCCTATAAAAATCAAATCGTCTTTTAAAGCTGCAGTTTTCGCTGCTTCAAAAGCGCTATTCACAGAAAAATAGTCATCGCCTTTTAGTCCAAAACCTCTTGCTTGTGATAAAAGTAATGAGGCATCTAAACCACGTGGAATATTTGGTTTGCAGAAATAATAAGTAGCATTTACAGGAAATAGTGGAAGCACAGATTCCAAATCTTTATCGTTAACCACTCCCAAAACTATATGAAGATTTTGATAATCTTCGTTTTGCAATTGTTTAAGAACTAGTTTTAAACCTTCCTTGTTGTGACCTGTATCACAAATTACTTTTGGACTTTTATTTAAAATTTGCCAGCGCCCCATTAGGCCAGTATTTTTGACAGTATTTAAAAGTCCGTTTTGAATATTTTCTTCAGAAATCTCCCAACCCCTGTTTTGTAGAGTCTTCAAAGCACTTAAAACAGTTTTAATGTTTTTCTGCTGATAAATTCCCTTTAAATCTGAAAGATAGTTAGACGAGTCTATTGCCTCGGCAAATTCTATTGCAGAATTTTTCTCTACAGCAATTCTTCTAAAAACATTTTCAGTTTCTGAAACAGCCTCACCAATTACTACTGGAATATTTTCTTTAATAATTCCTGCCTTTTCAATAGCAACTTTTTCTAGAGTATCCCCTAAGAACTTTGTATGGTCTAAACCAATATTTGTAATCACAGAAACCTCTGGAGAAATAATGTTTGTACTATCTAGCCTACCTCCCATTCCTACTTCAATAATAGCTATATCGACCTCCTCCTCTCTAAAATAGTCAAAAGCCAAACCTACCGTCATTTCAAAGAATGACAGTTGATTGCTTTCGAAATAAGGTTTATGCCTTTGTATAAATCCTGAAACATATTCTTCAGGTATCATATTACCGTTAATCTTAATTCGCTCTCTAAAATCTTTTAAGTGAGGCGAAGTATATAATCCCGTTTTATAACCAGCCTCCTGAAATACGGAAGCAATCATATGACTCGTACTACCTTTTCCATTCGTTCCAGCCACATGTACGCTTTTAAAGCTCTTTTCTGGATTGTTTAAATAATTGGCAAGGGTAATTGTGGCAGACAAATCTGCTTTATAGGCAGACTGCCCTACTCTTTGATACATTGGCAATTGGTTAAAAAGCCATGCTATGGTTTCAGAATAATTGATAAGACAGAGATTTAAAAATGAATAAAAAAATTAAGCCTTTATAAATGCATTTTTATTGCACTAATAAAGGCTTAAAGATAACTATAAATGAAGTTTTTTTAGAATCTAAATGATCTATTCAGACAGACTAAATCTGTAAATGATTTTCCCTACTTGTTTTGCAGGTGCTTTATCGTCTGCATTAAATTTTGTTGCTAGTGCAGCACGTCTAGCAGGCTCTATAAGACAGCGAGAGTTGTTGGTTGTTCCACGTACTCCAGGAGTAGCGTTTATTACTTTTCCACTTCTATCCACCTCTATACTAACTACTACCGTTCCAGCCTCGTTACAGTCTTGTACAAACTTTTCTTTGTTAAGTGCTTTTCTTCCTCCTAACATATAATTTCCATCCCCATCTAGGCCTTTCCCTGTTCCGTAATAAGAGCTTGCATTAGGGTCACCATCTGGGCTTCCTTTATCTCCAGGCTTTCCATCGTTCCCTTCGCCACCTTGTGCAGTGCCATCACTTTTAGGTCCATTTAAGATGCTTGATAGTGCATCAGTAGTTGACTTGTCTGGTTTTGGATCTGGTTTTTTTACCTCTTTTTTAGGTTCTTCTTTTACTGGAGTCTGGGTTTGTTCTTTCTTCGGCTTCTCCTTTTTAATAATTGGAGCATCTTCCGTATCTTGCGTAACTACCTCTTCTCGTATTTCAGCTTTAGGCTGAGAAACGGGTTCGGGAGTAGTGTTTTTAGGTGCAGACTGAATTCTATCTACAGGCTGTACTTCCCCACTTCCAGTTTCAGTTGTTCCAAAATTAATTGCAATTCCTTGCTCTAGTGGTGGGTCGAGATACTTCATACCCACATAAAACAATAGAATTAAAATAATCACATGCACGATTACCGTGATGATCATACTTTTACGTTTATGTTCTGTATCTAAAAGTTTCATGCTTCGATTTCGCTTAGTAACCGAGATTAGGGTTTGTAGTAAAAATTATTTTAATAGTAAGGAGACCGCTTACTTTAATAGGACAATGTTCACTTTTAATTAGGTCTTACAGCAAGGACTACCTTAAACTTATTTCTATTTGCAATATCCATTACAAATACAGCGTCTTCAATAGGCACCCCTTCTTCGGCTCGCAAGATAATTGTTGGTTCATCTTGACCTGCAAGAACTTTTTTTAGTTCATTTTCAATACTATACTCGCTTACACGCTCCTTATCTACATAATAGGCTCCATCTTTTGTAATACTTACGGAAGCTTTTTGCACATTAGAAGTTTTTCCTTTTGCCTTAGGTAAAATTAAATCTAAAGCATCTGGTGTAATAGCAGGCGAAGTAAGCAAGAAAAAAACTAATAACAGAAATACTATATCTGTCATTGAGCTCATGCTAAATTCGGCACTAACTTTATTTCTTCCTCTTAAATTCATTATGCAGGTTCGTTTAACATGTCTAGAAAATCTACTGCAGTGGCTTCCATTTGGTGAACCACTTTATCTGTACGCACTACTAAATGGTTGTAACCCATATAGGCAATAATACCTACTATTAATCCTGCTACTGTAGTTGTCATCGCTGTATAAATACCTTCAGCCAAAGCTCCCATTTCTGCTTGACCACTACTTGTTGCAAGTTGGTGGAAAGCTAAAACCATACCAATTACAGTTCCTAAGAAACCAATCATAGGTGCAGCACCAGCAATAGTTGCTAAAACACTTACGTTTTTCTCTAATTTGTAAACTTCTAAACGTCCAGCATTTTCAATTGCCGTGTTTATGTCTTCCAAAGGACTACCAATTCTAGAAATTCCTTTTTCAGTTAGGTGTGAAACCGGTGTATTGTTTTGAGCACACAAAACTTTTGCAGCTTGAATATTGCCAGAGCTAACATTATCTTTAATCTGATTCATAAAGTTGTTATCCATTTTAGACGCCGCTTTGATTGCAAAAAGACGTTCAAAATAAATGTAAACTGCCACAAAGAGAAGGATAAACAGTACACCTATAATTATTTGCCCTGCAACGCCTCCGTTTAACAACAGATCCATTATTGATAAAGTTTTCTCTTGAGCTTCGACTGGTATGCCTTCAGCGATGGAATCGGTATCTTGTGCTATATCAGCACCCTCTTGAATAAAGAAGTTTAACATAAATAAAGTTTTGTTTTAGTGAATAACGGAAATTGATTATAGAAATTGTTATAAGTTATGAAATATAATTTTTCAAAATAAGAAGAAGTTTAATGCAAAAAAAATACAGCCCAATTGCACCAATTAATTTCAAAACAGAAAACTTCTTCCTATCTCTACTTAGTAAATTATAATAACTCTTTTAAAGCAATTTCGAAAGCTGTTTTACTAATATTCGTCTTTGAGTTATTTTTGTCGAATGTATTCTGAATTGCTTTTTTAATAGTATTTGAAATATCATTAAATATAGCTTCATCAGTCATTTCAACTTTGCCTTCCATAAAATATGCGAATGCACGTGCCATTCCACAGTTACTAATAAAATCTGGAATTAAACTGATACGCTCATCTGTGTATTCCATAATTGAACCAAAGAAAATTTCTTTATCAGCAAAAGGAACGTTTGCTCCACAGCTAATTACCTCAAGACCAGTATCAATCATTTGAGAAATTTGCTCTTTAGTAATTAACCTTGAAGCAGCACAAGGCGCGAAAATTTCGGCCTCGAGATTCCAAATTTTTTCATCTATTTCATCAAAAGAAAGCATATTATCTGCTACTAAGGCGTTTCCATTTTTATTAAGGAAAAGCTGCCTTACCTCTTCTAGAGAATAACCATCCTTATTGATGATTCCACCATCGCGGTCGATAATACCCACAATTTTGGCACCCATTTGCGCAAGGTAATACGCTGCAGCAGAACCTACATTTCCAAAACCTTGAACTATTGCACGTTTTCCTTTTACCTCACCACCATAAATTCCGTAGTAGTGCTTAATAGCTTCAGCAACGCCAAAACCAGTAACCATATCGGCTACTTTATAATCTCTTGATACATCTGGGCAATACTCCAAACTTTCCAATGTTTTGCTTACACCATTTCTCAACTGACCAATTCGGTTAATTTTTTCGGCTTCTGAAGGTGCAAAATGCCCATTAAACACCCCTTCCTGTGGATGCCATAAACCGCTTTGTTCAGTAAATGGTATTACTTCAGTTTTCTGATCTACATTCATATCACCACCAGTACCATAGTATCCTTTCAATAACGGAGAAACAGCTTTAAACCATCTTTCTAAAACTCCTTTTTTACGAGGATCGGCAGGATCAAAATTAATTCCAGATTTGGCACCTCCAATTGCAGGTCCCGAAACTGAAAATTTTACTTCCATAGTTTTAGCAAGAGAAAGTACTTCATTCATATCAAGTCCTTTTCTCATTCTAGTTCCACCACCAGCAGCTCCACCTCGCAATGAGTTGATTACCGTCCAACCTTCGGCTTCTGTTTCAGGGTCTTTCCAATGGAATACAATTTCAGGATCTTTTTCTTCGTACTTTTTAAGCAGTTCTTTCATTATTATATTTAGCATTAAAATTCTCCTTTGCGATTGCTTAGGAGAGTATTGACTATTTATTCATTTATACCATTTCGGCAAAAGCAAATATAAAACTTGTAAGAGTTTATAAGTGGATTTTAAGAAAAATTATGGAAGATAGATTTTTCCAGAAGAATGGTCCTTTGAAGCCCCGGTAACACTAGCTAAACAATTAACTTCGCCACGTAACTTCAAGACTCCCAAAAGCCCAAATATCAACGCTTCTTTATATTCAACAATTTCCGAAGTGGGAATTATAACATTAACAGTTGAAATCTGCTTTAATCTTTTAATCAAAAATGAATTATAAGCTCCGCCACCCGTAATTAATACTGAAGCATTGACATTGAATTGAGCCTTGAGTTGAACAGCAATATGTTCGGTAAAAGTTCGTAAAACATCCTTGGTTGAAATGTTAAACGAATCTATTAAAGGAAAGATACTTTCTTTCACCCACTCAAGTCCTAAAGATTTTGGAGGCTTTTCATAATAAAATGATAACGAATTTAACTGCTGAAGCAAAGTTTGATTTACCTCACCTGCTTCAGCAATTTTTCCTCCTTCGTCATACGCTTTACCAAGCTTTTCTGCATATTTATTTAATACGATATTCGCTGGACAAATATCAAAAGCAATTCTTTTATTACCTTCTTCATAAGAACAGTTAGCAAAACCTCCAAGATTTAAGCAATAGTCATAAGCTGAAAACAATAACCTATCGCCTATAGGAACCAAAGGTGCGCCTTGTCCGCCAAGGTTTACATCCTCCACTCGGAAATCGCAAACCACCGTCAATCCAAGTAATTTTGAAATATGAGGTAAATTTCCAATTTGTAATGTTATCCCTTTATCGGGTTGATGTAAGATCGTATGCCCGTGACTACACACCGCATCAATATCTTGAATATCGTGTTTTTCAATAAACTTTGTAATTTCTTCAGCAAGCTTTTCGGTGTACCTTAGGTTTAAAACCTCAAGTTTATCTTCAGAATAGTTTATTGCTTCTTGTAAATCGTTTTTCCAACCTATAGAATACGGTACTGTTTCAGCTGCACGAATATGGAAATTCCAGGAGTTGCCTTCAACATCACCCTGAGATTGATCTAAAATCTGAAGCGAAGTAGGAATATCTTTATTTATTGAGACATTTAATTCTAATTCCACCAAATCTATCCCATCCAAGGATGTGCCGCTCATTACACCAATAATACGATAAGTTTCTTTTGTCAAAATTTGAAGAATATTTTAAATTTAAATATACCAATGATGATACTAAAAATTTCATATTAAGAGAACCAAATTCTAAATAAAATTCAGATAAGATAAATATCGACAGAATTTTGCTCTAATCTATTGAAAAGTAGCGTTTGATGTTTCTTTATAAATTAGGAATTGTCTTTTTGGAATTTACATTTTATAAGTATCTTTGCCCTTTCTTATAAAAACACAATTTTCACTTATAATAAGCCCTATGGATTTCAGTCTATCCGAAGAACATTTAATGATTCGCGACGCAGCTCGTGATTTTGCACGCACCGAACTTTTACCAGGTGTAATAGAACGTGATAACCAACAAAAATTCCCTGCTGAGCAAGTTAAAAAAATGGGCGAACTCGGTTTCTTAGGAATGATGGTAGATCCAAAATACGGTGGAGGCGGAATGGATACTGTTTCATACGTTCTTGTTATGGAAGAGTTGAGCAAAATTGATGCTTCTTGCTCTGTAATTGTTTCAGTAAATAACTCATTAGTTTGTTATGGTCTTGAAAAATTTGGAACTGAAGAGCAAAAACAAAAATACTTAACCAAGCTAGCTACTGGTGAAAAACTTGGCGCTTTCTGTTTAAGCGAACCAGAAGCAGGTAGCGATGCTACATCTCAGCGTACTACAGCAATAGATAAAGGTGACCACTACGTATTAAACGGAACAAAAAACTGGATTACCAATGGTGGGTCTGCAGATTTCTATTTAGTAATCGCTCAAACTGATAAAGAGAAAAAACACAAAGGAATCAATGCTTTCATAGTTGAAAAAGGCTGGGAAGGTTTTGAAGTTGGTCCTAAAGAAGATAAATTAGGAATTAGAGGTAGTGATACTCACTCTTTAATTTTTAACGATGTAAAAGTGCCAAAGGAAAATAGAATTGGCGAAGATGGTTTCGGTTTTAAATTTGCCATGAAAACACTTTCTGGAGGTCGTATTGGTATCGCTTCTCAGGCCTTAGGAATTGCATCTGGTGCTTACGATTTAGCTCGTGAGTATTCTAAAGTACGTAAAGCTTTTGGTACAGAAATTTGTAACCATCAAGCTATCGCATTTAAATTAGCTGATATGCACACTAGCATTGAAGCTGCTCGCCATTTAGTAATGAAAGCTGCTTGGGATAAAGATCAAGGAAACAACTACGATATGAGCGGTGCAATGGCTAAACTTTACGCTAGTCAAGTTGCAATGGACGTTACTGTTGAGGCAGTTCAAGTTCACGGTGGAAACGGTTACGTAAAAGAATACCACGTAGAGCGTTTAATGCGTGATGCAAAAATTACACAGATATACGAAGGTACTTCAGAAATACAGAAAATTGTTATTTCTAGAGGATTGTTACAAGACTAGATTGAAACATCTATTTTAAGCAAAATACTTTCTTAGATATTATAAAACCCTTGAAAATTCAAGGGTTTTTTTATGTCTTAATGTTTTATAAATTACAATGTGATAGACAGCTTGGGTAATTACAAAGCAATATCCCAACACTCAAATTATATCGAAAACCAATCAAAGTTTATATTTCACTAGTCGCTTGATTTCAATTTGTGTGAAAAACATAAATAAAAAACAGCATTGAAGTCCTGAAACTATAAAAAGAAATTCCAAACCAATCCAAAGCGCAATACTGCATCGCGATAAGGTTGTCTTGGTGCGGCAAAGTGATCGTTATTCCCGCCAAATAAGGAGGTAAGGTTTTCGTACACGAAATAAATACGGGTTTGCCTAATTTTAGCGTTAAAAAATACATCTACCAATGGATACCCTCCGAGTTTCTGATCGTTCTGCACGTAAAATTCAGCAAGCACAGGATCGTAAGCATTCATATTATATTCGGTAAAATACTTGAACGTAACCCCTGTTTGCATAAACAACGCACGTTTAAACCAATGGTCTTGATAGTATAGTGAGTTTCTAGTAATTAATTGAGGCACGTTAAACACATTATCTCCATTAAAAACCTGCTGATACATTATTGTATTTTCCAAAGCAAAAACCCCAAATGTAAATTCTTTTTGCGCTTTTATTTTAAGGTAATCTACACGCTCAGAAGCTTGTATTGGCGACGGAGTACTGTCGTTTTCTCTAATTCCAAAATAGGTGTAATCGTCAATACCCGTATAGCTCACAGAAGCATTTCCAAACCTCTTGGTGTTTATCTCAAACTTTAGCTCTTGCGTTTTTATATTGTTCAAATTGGTTTTCCAGTTGTAATTTTGGTAATCACTTTGATATAATTGAAAATTAAAATTTGGAGCTACAGAGTGAGTTGTTATAGATGCCTTCGCATTGTACTCTTCATTTAAGTCGTATGAGGCAGCGGCTTGCAGGTAATTTGCATCAAAATCTCCAGCCATATTAATTGCTCCTTTTCCTGATAATTTAAACCCGCGATATTCCTTTTCGTATGCTGCTCCAGCTTCTATAATATTTCCTTTAATCCTATTTGTAATTCTATTTTCATCGAGAATTAAAACCGAATTATACCCGTAATTAAAATCGTTATAACCTGCCCAAGCAGTAATTTTCCCCAACAATGAACTGTTATAGTCGGCGTAAGCTTTTACATTAAAATCTTCTAGCTTTGTTTTTGTGTACAAATCGGCATTTTCATACGACGGACCAAAGGTACTAAAGGGGGTGTCCTGCTTGTACTCAAAAAACTTATCCTCATAGCTTAACACGTTTCCGATTGTTAAAACAGAATAATTTGTACTATCGCGCTGGCTGAGTAGTTCATAATAATGATCTGCGTAAAAACGAAGCCCTTCTAGTTTGTTTTCAGCATCTTCAAAATTTACATCCAATCTACCTCGGTCGCTAAACTCAGGGTCACCATTCATAAATAATCGCAGTGAATTATCTGTTAAACCACCATTTTCTTGATTCATTAAATCCTGTGCTGCAACGTGAGCCCGAATAACATATCGGTTGTTTTTTGTACGGTAATTGGAAGTAAAAAGAAAGTTTCCTGTACTCGTTAATATATTTTGATATTTTCCAAGCGATCGCACTCCTTTATAACCAATAGAAAAGTTAAACTGCGGTGAGGTATTTACCGTGAAAAAAGCATCTAATTGCTGCCCTTGATTATAAGCTGTTTTAAAATACAACTCGGTAAACGGTGTAGGCACATTAAAATAGTTTACTTCTTCAATTTCCTTATAGTTAAAATGTCTCGCTTGCGCTGCAAAAAGTGGCTTTAAGTTTAATTTATCAAAGGAATACGCTAGTGAATTATAGGTTTGACCCACGTTGGAAAACTGTAATAATTCAAAATTATCTCTTCTCAAATAATTGAATTTATATTTCTTATAAATACTAAGTGTGGTATCTACATAAGTAGTATCTCTATCGTGAGAAATGATTTTATAAAAATCTATTGGGGGTTTCTCCTTTTTGGGAGTGTTATTTTGCGAATACACAGTTCCCGAAGCGAACAATATAAGAAGTAGCAATAGGAGTCTTTTCATCTTCGAGATAACTTTTGGGCAAAGGTAATTTATTTTTAATTGAAAGAGAACTGGTAAAAATTTCAAATAACAATATCCAAATTTCAAATAAACTCCAGAAATGAAAAGTCAAAATTTCAATTGAAAAGAGTGATTGGTAAAATTTTGGAATTTTAATAACATATTAATTAAAGTAGGTATATTAAGTTTAGTATTAATGAATAATATGATAACTATTATAATTGATTAATGTAAATATAATTGTTCATTTTTTTTCATTGCCAAAAAAAAAGAACCAAAAAAAGTCTAGGCAGAACAAAACTTTACTAAAAATTTCCCTCGTTACGGCGTAAACTAAAGGTTCACTTAAATTTATACACTATATCTAATAGTTTTTAAACTGTTAAAATTAAAATAATTTTAGCGGTTGGCGCAAGTTTGCTTAATCCACCACTCACATCATTTTTTACGTAAAATTTTGCTAAGCCATAGAATACCATTCAAAATTTGAAATTTTTAACAAACAACCCACTTAAAATGACATAGAGAAGAATTTTGAAATTTTGAAATTTGGATCTTAAATATTTGGTGCTTTTTAATTAGCCGTATTTATAAAATTTAATGAGATTTGTATTTAGTATGCTTAAACTAAAAATAAACAACAATCTTCTAGAATGCGGCACCGATGAGGCTGGCCGCGGCTGTTTGGCTGGACCTGTAACGGCGGCGGCTGTAATTCTTCCCGACGATTTCCAGCATCCTTTTTTAACAGACAGCAAGCAACTTTCAGAAAAGAAAAGATTAGAACTAAGAGCTATTATTGAAAAAGAAGCTATTTGCTACTCTGTAGTACATATTATGATGGATGAAATTGATAAAATAAACATCCTAAATGCTTCTATTTTAGGAATGCATCGAGCGATAGCAGGTCTATCTACACCTCCTGAATTTATTGCGGTTGACGGAAACAAGTTTAAACCTTTTAACGATACGCCATTTGAGTGTGTAGTAAAAGGAGATGGGAAATATTTGCATATTGCAGCAGCTTCTATTTTAGCAAAAACCCATCGCGATGAGTTTATGCATGAAATCCACGAAAAATTTCCGCATTACAACTGGAAGAAAAACAAAGGATATCCAACCAAGGAGCACCGGGAAGCTATTCGCGAATTAGGGAGTTCAATTTTTCACAGGAAAAGCTTTAAACTCCTACCCGACCCAACTTTATTAGATTTATAAATTATCTCCTTAATAATAGTGTATCAATTATGGAGGAGAACTGTTGACAACCCGTCAATAAACTATTTAAACAATATGCTAAACGATTGCATTACATTGCTATTTTTGTTTTATGGGAAAAATTAATAGAAATTTATTCGCGGTTTTACTTTTCATCCCAATCCTTTTGGGAGTCTTTGCAAGTTGTGATAACTCACCTTCAAAAACAGGAACACTAATGGATTTTGTTCCAGAAAATGCCGCTGTAGTTTTTAAGATCTCAAATTTCGAAAACTTACAGGCAGATATAGAAAATAGTGCACTGCTTTCTAAGTTCGAAAACACCGAAATCTATTCTTATTTCACTAAAAAGGATAAAATACTTAAAAACCTTCACCCAACTTCTCAGAGTCTTTTAAGTATAAATAAAATTAACGATTCTGTTTCTGCTTATACTTTTATCACAAAACACACAGATAAACTATTTCAGTTAGATTCTGTTAAAAACAAATCTGTTGAAACTTTAACGTTAGATAAAAAGTCATTTCAAAGGGTTTCAATTGATGAAAACACAGCCTATTCAACGATTATTGATAGTGTATTAGTTGTTTCGTCGTCCCAACAAATTATAAAGGACATTTTAAATGGGAAGACCGAGGGTGATGCCACCTTTAAAAAAGTGTTTAATTTACCATCCTCCAACGATTTTACAGCCTTACTGCGCGGCAAAAAAGAGGCTATAAATGACTCAACAAAAATAAATTTCACATCTTGGAGCGCTTTAGACATTAACTTTTCTTCAGAGAATTTTACAGCAACTGGAATAAGCATGGCTACAGACACTATTCCTCAACTGCTTAATATTTTTCAAGGTCAGATACCACAACAAAATGACGTTGCGCTGTTAATCCCTTCGGATGCAAAAAGTGCTTTAAGCTTTACCTTTAACGACGCAGAAAGTATCCAAGAAAAAATTCGCCATTATAAAGGTGATACAAAACCTATACAAACTACTGGTATATTCGGGTCGGTAAGTGAGGCAGGGATAATCGAACTTAAACAAGAATCTGCAATTTTCGTAAAAAGCATTGACGCCTTATTAACTAGCGATGCATTAGCCCGCTTTGTTACTTCAAAAAGTTCATTTCGTGAAGTTGAAATTAAAAGTTTTAGCGAGCCAAAATTGTTTAGAGAAACCTTCTCACCGCTTATCAATTCTGAAAAAGCTAACTATGTATTTCAGTTGGATAATTTTTTCGTTTTTACAGAAAGTGAAATTTCTGCGCAACAGATTATCAGTGATTATCAAAACAACAATACATTAAAAAACACATCATATTTTGAAAACACTATTGTAGATTTAAGCACCGCTTCTTCATTGTTAGTTTTAAAATTACAAGGAGATTTATCTGAGTCGCTATCTCTGCTTTTTGAAAATGACAATACTTTTAAGAAAATTTCATTTGAAAAGTTTCCACTAGCAGCTATACAATTTAGCTACGATCGCAATTTCGCACACGTTACTTTAAGCTGCAAAGAAGTAGGTGGCAATGTAAAAAAATCGTCAGAAAAAGTTTCAGAAAAATTCAATGTAAAACTTGAAAACACGATTTTAAATGCTCCGAAACTCGTTAAAACCAAGAATGGAGAAAGTAAAATTGTGGTACAGGATATTACGAATAAACTTTACTTCATTTCTGAAAGCGGGAAAATTCTTTGGTCAAAAAACCTAGATTCTGCAATACTCGGCGAAGTTGAAGAAGTTTCCATTTCAGGAAACAAACACATTGCGTTTACCACTAAGAGTGCTTTCTACCTATTAGATAGAAATGGAAAAGATTCAAAGTCGTTTCCTATAAAGTTTAAAGATGAGGTAACACAACCCCTTTCAGTGTTTGACTACGACAACAATGGAAATTATCGTTTTGTAGTTATTCAGGACAAGGAAGTGCTTATGTACGATAAAAACGCAAAACTTGTTACAGGCTTTGGTTTTAAGAAAGCGAAAAGCTCGATAGTACAATCGCCAATTCACATTAGAATGGGAAGTAAGGATTATATCGTAATCGCAGAAGAAAACGGTAGTTTAAATATTTTAAGTCGCGTTGGGAAATCTAGAGTTTCAGTTTCTAAAAAATTCAATTTTTCAAGTATTCCAATTGCTGAAGAGGACAACACTTTTGTGGTAATTACAAAAGAAAACACTAAAGAAAGAATCACTCCAGACGGTAAAGTGTCATCTTTAAAATTAGATGTTGGTGCTAATTATTGGTTTACAATTTCTGGAAACACAAAGGCTACTCTGGACGATAATTTACTGCGTATAAATGGCAAGCTAGCAGAATTGCCATTGGGAATCTACACACAACCTCAGCTTTATAAGATAAACAGAAATTACTACACTACCATAACCGAAACTCAAGAGAAAAAGGTTTATGTTTTTGATGAAAATGGAAAACTTCAAAATGGGTTTCCTGTTTATGGAACTTCAGAAGCGAGTTTAAGTCAAGGAAAACGAACTACAAACCTAGTAGTTAAAGGGGGTGCAGATTCTGTAATAATGTATTCGATGTAAAAACTAGTGCGTTAGTTCTACAGTTTTTTCTCAAATAATTTTTAAGATGTACGGCTTTATAAGGCTATAATCATATAATTATTGGAATACTTGAGTAGAGAATAAAAGGTCGTTTTGAGCTGAATACCAATATTTATCTACTAAACTCAATACATAACCTCTTAAATTTTCCTTAAATCTATTAAAGGTTTCTTATATTTACAATTCTAAACATTCATAAAAATTATACCTAAAAATGAAAAAAAGTACTTTTAAACCACTACTGGTTTTAATCATTGCTTTATTTAGCTTTGGATTAAGTGCCCAGAACAATTCGTTGTGGACGAAAGCCCGCAACACAGACACAGAGTCTCTGCAGAAAGAATTTCGCAGAACTATGCCTGCAGAATACAGCCTATACAAATTAAATACTCCATCGCTAAGATCTGCATTAGCACAAGCTCCAGCTAGAAATACTGGAAATTCAAATGTAATTATAAAGCTTCCTTCAAATAACGGCGAACTTCAAAGTTTCCGCGTTTATGAAGCTTCAGTTATGTCTCCTGAATTACAAAACAGATACAGAAACATTCGTTCGTACACTGCAAAAGGTATCGACGACCCAACTGCTGTAGCGCGTTTTAGTGTTTCAGACTTAGGATTACACGGTATGATTTCTTCTGGTAATCATTCTACTGTTTACATCGATCCGTTTACACAAAACAAAGATTTTTACATTTCTTACAATCTTAACCAACTTCCTTCTAACCCAGAAAGTTTTGAGTGTTTAGTTGAAGAAGCTGTAGGACCAGAGCCAAATTATAATGAAAGAAATGCCAATGATGGTATGTTAAGAACTTTCAGACTAGCGGTTGCAACAACGGGTGAGTATTCTCAATTTCATTTAAATGACCAAGGAATACCTGCTTCAGCTACAGACGAAGTTAAAAAGGCCGCTGTTCTTGCTGCTATTAACGTAACAATGACACGTGTTAATGGTATTTACGAAAGAGATTTATCGCTTACAATGATTTTAGTACCAAACAATACTGACATTATTTACTTAGACGCTGCAAGTGATCCATTTACAAATAACAATGCAGGAATACTTATCAACCAAAGTCAGACTGTGATTGATGCTGAAATTGGTCCTACAAATTACGATATCGGACATACCTTTAGTACAGGTGCTGGTGGTTTAGCTCAGCTAAGATCTCCATGTACTCCTAACAAAGCTCGTGGTGTAACAGGTACAAACAGTCCAAAAGGGGATGCTTATGATGTTGACTATGTATCACACGAAATGGGTCACCAATATGGAGCTAACCATACTTTTAATAATTCTTGTAATGGTAACCGTAATAACAGTACAGCTGTAGAACCAGGTAGTGGATCTACAATTATGGCTTATGCTGGTATTTGTAACCCTAACGTACAGAGTAGAAGTGACGATTATTTCCATGCAAGAAGTATCCAAGAAATGTGGATAAATATTTCTTCTGGTGTTGGTCAATGTGGTGTACAAACACCAACAGGAAACCAACCTCCTGTGGCAGATGCAGGTCCTGGACGTACAATTCCAAAGTCTACTCCATTTATATTAATGGGCACGGCTTCAGATCCTGATGGCGATGCACTTACTCATACTTGGGAACAAATGAACACTGAAATTGCTCCTATGCCACCAAGAAATACTTCAATTGGCGGACCAGCATTTAGATCGGAAGAGCCTTCAGATTCACCTGATAGATTTATGCCAAGAATTAATTTTGTTCTTTCTGGTGACCTTGGTGGAAACAATCCTCCAACAGCAAACAGATGGGAAGCAGTTCCTGCTGTAGGTAGAAACATGAACTTTAGATATACTGTTAGAGATAACGCTGCCGGTGGTGGAGCTACAGCAAGTGACAATACTTTTGTTACTGTTGATGGAAATAGTGGACCATTTAAAGTAACTTCTCAGTCAGACCCTAATAACCCAATTAATTGGACTACACAAAGTACTGAAGTTATTACTTGGGATGTTGCAAATAGTGATGCGGCTCCAGTAAACTGCTCTAATGTTGATATTAAATTCTCAACTGATGGAGGTTTTACTTATCCAATTACTATTGCTCTTAATGTACCTAACACTGGAAGCGCAACTATTAACGTACCTAACGTAAACACAAACAATGGTAGAGTTATGGTTATGGCTTCTGATAATATTTTCTACTCTATTAACGATACTAAAATTATCGTAGAAGGAACTGTAGGCACTGAAGACTTCTCATTCGAGAACTTCTCAGTATACCCTAACCCATCTAGTGGAGTATTCAACTTAAGCTTTACTCCTGATTCTAGTGAAAACATAGAAGTATCGCTTTACGACTTAAGAGGTAGAATTATCAATCAGTTTATCTATGACGATGTTAATACTTCTGGAGTATTTAACAAGCAATTAGACTACAACTATATTGATAGTGGAATGTACTTCCTAGTAGTTAAAAACGGAAACAAAACTGCTACTAAGAAATTGATGAAAAATTAATTCTTAATCAAGCTTTTTAAACCATAAAAAATGGCCGTCTAAATATAGGCGGCCATTTTAATTTTATAGATATTCTGTATTAAAGTAAACGTAAGATTTAGTCGAATTTTATCATTTCAGAAATATGTCTCACTACCTGGGAGGTTTTATTTACATTAAAAATCAAATCAAATACAAGTCCTTCTTCGCTAACATCAACTAATAGTTTTCCATCTGTTACTGGGTAATATCCCGCCTCTCCTTTACAGAAACAATGTTTTCCATAATATAAGTTTACATCAGCTAAAGCCGCATTTTCCTTTTTAAGATTTGTAGCTGCCTGCGGAATTTCGAAGTGGATAGTTTCCGAATAATTTCCATCTACCGTTCCCTCTGGCCCCTCTCTAAAGTAAGTGTATTCAACCACCATCGCATCTCCTTCTATCATTTCAGGGTATAAGGAACCTGTGCCATCGTCCAGAATAGTTAACTTTTTATTCTTATATACTTCAATACCACAAGTACCATCGTCAGGACATCCAGAATTCTTATTTATAGTCTCTTCCATAGTATTTGTGTTAGTAATAACCGAATCGGTTTGTGTCGTTTTACAGGCGCCAACCATTAATAAAGGCAGCATGTATATTAGCAATTTCATAATTAAGTAATTTAAGGTTAGTGTTTGATTTATTGATTTTAAACCGTCTATACTTGAAATATACAAATACCAAACCAAATATTAAGCACAAAAGTGTTAAGGCTATATTTTACAGCTCCCGAAAAAATAGTTTGAAGAATTATTATGGGCTTACTTTTCCAGTTCTATTTCCAAGTCTAATAAATCTGGATTTTTAAAGTATTCTATAAAAGATTCCTTCAAAATCACTGTTTTTTGGTCTGCGGAAAAAGTTGCTTTAGGATTTGAAGCTTTTTTAATTTTTCTAGGGAAAGTGTAGTTCAACGTATACTTAGAACTACTTAAAAATGCTTCGGTATTTTTTAAGCTATCTACTTCTTTTTTATGACTTGCCTCATCTTTAATATAAGCGTCGCGCTTAAACACACCATTATTAAAGGTGTAAAGCACGCCAATACTCTCTTCTGAAGATTCTTTTTTCTTTCCTTCCGAAGAATTTGAATTTAAGTTTGGCGCCATATTACCCACCTGGCCTAAGCCCTCGTGAATATTATTTGCCTCACTTATATCTTTAAAATTTGTTGCAATATTATAAACCATTTCAGAGGCATCAGAATCTATTTTAATTCCGATGTTATAGTTTTCTAAGGCTTTTAATTTTTTTTGTTCAGAGGCTGAAAGCGTAGCGATACTATCTTTTTTCTCCTCCAAAAATTGCCTTATATGCACTATGGTATCAAGTTTCACAGGTACCGAATCTCCCATTGCTCCTGCACTAAAAGCCATCATCTCACTTAGATTAACTTCAACGCTTAAATTTCCAGAACCATCTTCGTTCATAACAAGTGTTTCTGAAAATTGACAACTCACAAATGAGATAGCTAACAGGCCTAGAATAATTAATTTTTTCACAAGTGTTTATTTATTAGGATTGTTTAATATAATTAAGGCAGCTATCACACCTGGAATCCAACCCAAAAGGGTTAGTATCAGAACTATTAAAACAGATCCACATCCTTTGTCTATAACGGATAGTGGTGGGAAAATAATTGCAAGTAAGACTCTCCAAAAACTCATAAAACAAATCTACGTTTTTTTTGAATAATGAAGTTTAATTTAATTCGAATTCATTTGCCCTAAAATTTATGGCAATCTCACCCAATACATTTCATTTTATTAGAAATAATCACAACGAATAAAACCTTCAAAATATCACTATTCATTTGACAATTCTCTTCTCTTATTTCACATTTCATTTCCCTATCTTTGCAAATTCATTTTTTACATAAAATATATGCAACTTTCTGAACTAGAAATCATCCGTAGAGACAAATTAAAGCAGCTGCGAGAAATGGGAATCAACCCTTACCCTGCAGAACTATACCCAGTTACCGAAACCTCTAAAAAGATAAAGGAAAACTTTGAAGAAGGTAAAAAGGTGGTTGTTGCTGGAAGACTTATGTCTAGACGAATTCAAGGAAAAGCATCCTTCGCCGAACTTCAAGACGCTGAAGGTCGTATTCAAGTGTATTTTAACAGAGATGAAATTTGTACAGGCGAAGACAAAACGCTTTACAATGACGTTTATAAAAAATTATTAGATATAGGGGACTTTATCGGGATTGAAGGCGAGCTTTTTAAAACTCAAGTTGGTGAAAAAACCATAATGGTAAAAGATTTCACTCTTTTAAGCAAGGCTTTAAAACCACTACCTCAACCTCGTATTGATGCCGATGGTAAAGTACACGATGCCTTTACCGATCCAGAGCAACGTTACCGCCAACGTTACGCCGACTTAGTTGTAAACCCACACGTGAAGGAAATTTTTATAAAACGCACTAAGCTCTTTAATGCTATGCGTGATTTCTTTAATGAGCGTGGCTATTTTGAAGTTGAAACTCCAATTTTACAACCTATACCAGGTGGTGCTGCTGCGAGACCTTTCGTAACGCATCACAATTCGCTTGACATTCCTTTGTATATGCGAATTGCAAACGAATTATACCTAAAAAGATTGATTGTAGGTGGTTTTGATGGAGTGTATGAATTCTCAAAAAACTTCAGAAATGAAGGGATGGACAGAACGCATAATCCAGAGTTTACTGCAATGGAAATTTACGTTTCCTACAAGGACTACAACTGGATGATGGACTTCTGTGAGCAATTGCTAGAGCACTGTGCTATGGAAGTTAATGGCACAACTGAAGCTACTTTCGGAGAACATAAAATCGACTTTAAAGCACCTTACCCAAGAGTTACAATGGCAGATGCTATTAAAAAATTCACAGGGTTTGACATTACTGGAAAAACTGAAGATGAAATTCGTCAGGCTGCAATAGACCTAGATGTACCAATAGATAACACTATGGGGAAAGGTAAATTAATCGATGAGATTTTTGGCGAAAAGTGTGAAGGTAACTTTATACAGCCAACCTTCATTACAGATTACCCTAAAGAAATGAGCCCGTTGTGTAAAGAACACCGCGATAATCCAGAACTAACTGAACGTTTTGAATTAATGGTTTGTGGGAAAGAAATTGCAAATGCCTATAGCGAGCTTAACGACCCTATTGACCAACGCGAACGTTTTGAAGCCCAATTAAAACTTGCGGATAGAGGTGACGATGAAGCAACAGCATTTATAGACTTCGACTTCTTAAGAGCTCTTGAATACGGAATGCCTCCTACAAGTGGAATGGGAATTGGTATGGACCGACTGATTATGTTTTTAACAAATAACGCTTCAATTCAAGAAGTTCTTTTCTTCCCGCAAATGCGTCCGGAAAAAAAGAAAGTTGAAATGAGCGAAGATGAAAAAGCCGTTTTCAATCTTTTAAAAGCTAATTCTCCAATTGACCTAGAAGAACTGAAAACACAAAGTGGTTTAAGCAATAAGAAATGGGACAAAGCCATTAAAGGTCTTACAAAAAGTAAGATTGTTAAAGTTGAAAAAACAGACGCAGGTTTAACTGTTTCTTTACTATAAGTTGAAAATTTGAAATTTTATAAAAGGGAGGCTCCATTTTGGATGCATCCCTTTTTTATTTCAGCAATTTAAACTACAAGTCTACACTTTTCTATTAGTAATTCAATATGCAAGAACAATCTAAAGCTAGTCCCCTACAAAACATCATCCGCTATGTATTTTACTTTAGCGGCTTAGTATGTTTTGGTCTTGGTGCTGCTTTTTCAATTAAAGTTCAGTACCTAGGTTTGCACCCCTGGGATGTGTTGAACGTAGCCCTTTACAATCAACTTGGACTAACTATTGGAACTTGGAGTATTATTGTAGGTTTAGCTTTAATTGGGGTATCACTAGTAGTCAGTAAGAAATACGTAAATATCGGTACATTTTTAAATGCCTTGCTAATTGGCCCCATAATGGATTTCTTTTTATGGCTAGATATTTTACCTAAAGCAAGTAACACTTGGACAGATTACTTAATTCTATTAGTAGGGATTGTACTTATAGGAATAGGAGGCGGTTTATATGTTTCTGGCGGAGTAGGCGCAGGACCGCGCGACGGCTTCATGCTATCAATATCTGAACGCTTGCGATGGTCTATTAGCAAAGCTAGAATCTTGGTAGAAAGTATTGTACTAGTTATAGGGTATTTCTTAGGAGGACCTGTTTTTTGGGTGACTTTTATCTACACCTTCCTATTAAGCCCTATTTTTCAATTTTCTCTTAAGTTCTTCAGTAGTTTGCGATTAAAGCTAGATAAAAAAATAAAGGTTCACTCTACTTGAGCAAACCTTTATTTGTAATTGATTTCTATTAAAAAAAATATTATTTCTTTCTGAAGTAAATAGTAATTGGCACTCCATTAAAATCGAAGTTTTCTCGAAGTTTATTTTCTATAAAGCGCTTGTATGGATCTTTTACATACTGAGGCAGATTACAGAAGAAAACAAAACTAGGATATGGAGTAGGCAATTGCATACAGAACTTAATTTTTACATATTTTGCTTTGTATGCTGGTGGCGGATAATTCTGAATTATCGGTAGCATCACCTCGTTTAGCTCGCTAGTTTTAATTTTTTTGCTTCGGTTATTGTAAACCTCAACAGCTGTTTCAATAGCCTTGTAAATTCGTTGTTTCGTAAGTACTGAAATAAATACAATCGGCACATCTACAAAAGGTTCTATTTGCTGACGGATATACTTTTCGTAATCCTTAACACTACTTGTGTCTTTATCTTCAACTAAATCCCATTTGTTAGCAAGAATCACAATTCCTTTATTGTTTCGCTGTGCCAACCAAAAAATATTTTCAACTTGGCCGTCAAACCCTCTTGTGGCATCAAATACAAGAATAATGACATCGCAATGCTCGATAGCACGAACACTTCGCATTACAGAATAAAACTCTAAGTCTTCTTTTACCTTGCTCTTCTTACGAATTCCCGCAGTGTCGACTAAGTTAAATTCAAATCCAAAACGGTTGTATTTTGTATCTATACTATCACGGGTAGTACCTGCAATATCTGTTACGATATATCTATCTTCCCCAATAAGGGCATTAATAAACGATGATTTCCCGGCATTCGGGCGACCAACAACAGCAAATCGCGGTAACTCACTATCATCTGGTTCATCAGTATCAGGTAATGCCTTTACAAGATCATCCAAAAGATCTCCTGTACCACTTCCATTTATACTAGATAGATTGTATTGATATTCAAATCCTAAGGAATAAAACTCTAATGCGGCATTCACACGTGAAGCACCGTCAACTTTATTAATAGCTAGAAAAATAGGTTTTTTTGATCGTCTAAGCAGCTTTGCAACTTCTTGATCCATACCTGTAACGCCACTTTCTACATCTACCATAAAGATAATTGCATCGGCTTCATCTATAGCTAATTCTACTTGTTTATCAATTTCAGCTTCAAAAATATCATCGCTCCCTTTTACATAACCACCAGTGTCTATTAGCGAAAACTCTTTTCCATTCCAATCGCTCTTTCCATAATGACGGTCGCGAGTAACACCGCTCACAGCATCAACTATAGCCTCTCTACGCTGAATTAATCTGTTAAAAAAAGTGGATTTCCCAACATTTGGTCTCCCCACTATGGCAACAATGCTCATAATCTTAAATTTAGGGTGCAAAAATAGGTTTTAGTTCGCACAAAAAATACTATTTTAACCGCTTATAAAAAAATAGTTACTATTTGATATTTTAATATCATTTAAAACTGTAACACTTAAGACGAAGGATAAAAGGGTTTTATAACTTAAAAAACGCCTCGAAAATCAGATAACCTTCAGGTTTAAAACAAGGTTTATAGAATACTGAATCTTCTATTTAATTATTAAAAGTACAAGAGTGAATTATGCTTCCGAATGAAATAGTTTTAAGACCGCGATTTAAAATCGAGTTAGAACAACCACACTCACAAATACTTGGCAAATTCTCTGAAGCAAAAAACGCACAAGAGAGATTTCATATATCTTGTATAGACGATCATATCTTCATAAAACTTCCAAAAAACAAGCAGGATTTTTGGTCTCCACAACTTCATTTAGAAATTTCTGAATCCGAAAACACTAGTACCCTTCACGGTTTCTTTGGACCAAATCCAACGGTATGGACTATGTTTATGTTTTTTCACGTGGTAGTAGCGATATTGTTTATGGTAGATTTAATTTGGCTTTATTCCAACCATAATTTAGGAAACCCTATAGCGCTTCAAATCGGGATAGCAGTAGCATTAATAATTATCTGGTTCTTGCTCTATTTAGCTGGAAGTATAGGAAAGAAAAAAGGAAAACCGGGAATGCGAGAACTGTATGATTTTATGAATGAAGTTTTAAATTCTAATTAGCAGACGACTATTCCTTTCCAATAAAGTAGAAACATTTTTAAGTTTCACTTTTTAGAATTCTTCTTCGCTGGATTTTGCTGAAAACATTTTTCTAGCATTTCATATAGTTCAGGATGTTTTCTTTTAAAAAGCGCTGGCCGCTCAAAAAAATATTCTGAAGCTACTGCTAAGAATTCAATCTCACTAGTTCCGCCATACGCCCGAATATCAGATTGATTATTATTTATGGCTTCCATTTCCTCGTGCATTAATTTCAACCAAGGAGTAATATATTGTCGTTGTAGTAGTCGCTCAGGCACACCATCTGCTTCCCCATCCATTTTATCGATAAGGTGAACAAATTCATGAACCGATGTATTTCCTTTATCGGTTTCATTCTTAAAACCGTGATGCAGTGCTTTTTTAGAAAGAATCATTTGTTTTTCAAATCTTCCCGAACCAAC
The DNA here is from genome assembly GCF_014212065.1 of Aequorivita sp. 609. Taxonomy (NCBI): domain Bacteria; kingdom Pseudomonadati; phylum Bacteroidota; class Flavobacteriia; order Flavobacteriales; family Flavobacteriaceae; genus Aequorivita; species Aequorivita sp. 609. The sequence goes on from NZ_JACJVM010000214.1 coordinate 24,320, forward strand.
AAGACCGGCGATAACACGCTTTTCACCATTCGTTTCAAACACAAGCTCGTCGTTGAAATTATCTGGGTAAAGAATAATTCCGCTTAAATTGTTATAATGCCATTCTTTAAAACCAAAAACAGGAATTACAGAACTTGCGGCAATTAGCACTTTATCCAATTCCTCTAAATCTGTATTAACGGCTTCAATATAAACTTCGCTTAAAAAAAGCATCATTCGCTCGCGAAACCTTTTTTGTTCAGATTCAGAAAGATTTCTGTAAAAAAGTACATTCTCCTTCAAAAGCGGTTTCCATTCCTCAGGAAATGGTTTAACTGGACGTTTTTTGTTTTGTGTAAAAGCATAAACCGCAAACGCCACTAATGCAATAAAGAGAATTACATAAATCATTACTTGTTATTATACCCAAAACGACGTAATTGTCTCTCGTCGCTACGCCAATTTTTATTCACTTTCACATATAATTCAAGGTGAATTTGTTTTCCGAAGAATTCCTCTAAATCCTTTCTTGCTTCTATCCCTACTCGTTTTAAGGCCGAACCTTTATGACCAATAATAATCCCTTTTTGGGTATCGCGTTCAACCATAATCACACTGCGAATTCGGATTATGTTGTCGTCTTCAAAAAACTCTTCTGTATCAATTTCTACAGAATATGGAATTTCTTTTTTATAGTGAATCAATATTTTCTCGCGAATAGCTTCGTTTACGAAAAAGCGTTCAGGCTTATCCGTTAGCTGATCTTTTGGATAGAAAGCTGGCGATTCAGGTAATAATTCGATGATTCGATTAAATACTTCAGGAACTCCAAAATTCTGAAGTGCTGAAATAGCAAAAATCTCGGCATTTGGTACTTTTTCTTGCCAAAGCTGAAGGGCTTCAGTAAGCAGCTCTTCATTCCCTTGGTCGATTTTATTTATAAGAAGTAATACGGGAATCTTGGCGTTTTTAATTTTATTAAAGAAAGCTTCATCTTTAAGCTCCTTTTCACCTAATTCTACCAAATACAATAATACGTCGGCATCCTCAAAAGCAGATTTCACAAAATCCATCATACTTTCCTGCAACTGATAAGCAGGTTTTATAATTCCTGGGGTGTCGCTCAATAACACTTGAAAATCATCCCCATTTACAATCCCTAAAATACGGTGACGGGTGGTTTGCGCTTTAGAAGTAATAATTGAAAGTCGCTCGCCCACAAAAGCGTTCATTAATGTACTTTTGCCCACGTTAGGGTTTCCTATTATATTTACGAATCCGGCTTTATGTTTTGTCATTACTTTAGTATTAGTCTTGCAAATTTAAAGCTTAATTATTGAATGGATGGATTCCAATTCATTTTTAAAAATTCATCATCGAAATCCGTACTTTTGTAATATGTTATTTCCAAAGAAAAAAATAGAACTAGAAGAAGGTGATTACTACCTTACTCCTGAAGGATATAAATGTTTTACCGAACAATACCATTTAAAACGTGGGTATTGCTGCCAAAGTGGATGTCGCCATTGTCCGTATGGGTTTGATCCTTCCACTTCGCGGATAGGTAAGAAAAATGTAAAGCGTCAATAAAAACTTTGCATACTCTATACTATCGCGTGAAACCTCGCACCGCAGAGTCGCAGAGGACGCGAAGAAAAATATACAACATGACTGAAAACGAGATTTCTTCAAAAATGATCGGTGCCTGTATAGAAGATCATAAACAACTCGGACCTGGACTTCTTGAGAGTACATATGAAATCTGTTTAGCTCATGAATTAAAATTAATTGATGGACTTAAAAGAATAGCAAATAACTTATAACTCTGCGAGCTTTGCGCCTTTGCGGTTAACATTTTCGATGTAAAGCTACAGACGTTTCACAGAAAACATATTAAATAATGAACTTTAAAGAACAAATACAACAAGGAATTCCTTCTGTTTTACCGGAAAAGAAGGCCTACGACCCGTCTATTAATCACGCGCCAAAGCGAAAAGAAATTCTAACTGACGAAGAAAAGGAATTAGCTTTACGCAATGCGCTTCGTTATTTTGAACCGAAACACCACGCTACCCTCCTACCTGAGTTTCGTGAGGAATTAGAAAAGTACGGACGTATCTATATGTATCGTTTCCGTCCAGATTATAAAATGTACGCACGCCCTATCGAGGAATATCCAGGAAAGAGTGAGCAGGCAAAAGCTATTATGCTAATGATTCAAAACAACTTGGACTATGCTGTAGCGCAACACCCACACGAACTTATTACCTACGGAGGAAACGGTGCTGTTTTCCAAAACTGGGCGCAGTATTTATTAACGATGAAATACCTATCGGAAATGACCGATGAGCAGACATTAGCTGTTTATTCTGGACATCCTATGGGACTTTTCCCTTCGCACAAAGACGCTCCAAGAGTTGTCGTTACCAACGGAATGATGATTCCTAATTACTCAAAGCCGGACGACTGGGAGAAGTTCAACGCGCTTGGGGTTACCCAATACGGACAGATGACGGCGGGAAGCTATATGTACATTGGCCCACAAGGAATTGTACACGGAACTACAATTACGGTTCTTAATGGGTTTAGAAAAATTAAAAAGGCAACTCAAGGCGGATTATTTGTAACTTCAGGTCTAGGAGGAATGAGCGGTGCTCAACCAAAAGCTGGGAATATTGCAGGATGCGTTACCGTTTGCGCTGAAATAAATAAAAAAGCCACAGAAACCAGACATTCTCAAGGTTGGGTAGATGAGATTATTTCAGATTTAGACGAACTTTCAAAACGTGTAAAAGAAGCTACTGCTAATAAAGAAACAGTTTCTATTGCCTTCGACGGAAACGTGGTGGAAGTTTGGGAAAAGTTTGCAGAAGAAAATATTAAAATTGATTTAGGAAGTGATCAAACCTCACTTCACAATCCGTGGGCAGGAGGTTATTACCCTGTTGGATTGACATACGAGGAAGCCAACGATGTGATGGCTAACAACCCTGAGCAATTCAAAAAGGAAGTTCAGAGAAGTTTACGCCGCCAAGTTGCAGCTATTAACAAACACACTGAAAAAGGAACGTACTTCTTCGATTACGGAAATGCATTTTTGCTAGAAGCTTCGCGTGCCGGTGCCGATGTGCTTTCTGATGAAAAAGGTAAAGAATTTAGATACCCTTCATACGTACAAGATATTATGGGACCAATGTGTTTCGACTTTGGTTTCGGACCTTTCCGTTGGGTTTGTGCTTCAGGAAAAGCAGAAGATTTACAAAAAACCGATGAAATTGCCTGTGAAGTTCTTGAGGAATTGATGAAAAATTCCCCAAAAGAAATCCAACAGCAAATGCAAGATAACATCACATGGATTAAAGGAGCTCAGCAAAACAAACTTGTTGTTGGCTCTCAAGCCCGTATCCTTTACGCCGATGCCGATGGAAGAATCCAAATAGCTTCAGCATTTAACAAAGCTATTTCTGAAGGAAAAATCGGACCTGTTGTTTTAGGTCGCGACCATCACGATGTATCCGGAACCGATTCTCCTTACCGTGAAACCTCTAATATTTACGACGGAAGCAGGTTTACTGCAGATATGGCTATTCAAAATGTTATTGGCGATAGTTTTAGAGGTGCTACTTGGGTAAGCATACACAACGGCGGTGGCGTTGGCTGGGGTGAAGTTATAAACGGAGGTTTCGGAATGGTTCTTGATGGTACTAATGACGCACAACGACGACTTGAAAACATGCTTTTCTGGGATGTAAACAACGGAATATCAAGACGTAGCTGGGCAAGAAATGACGAAGCGGTTTTCGCAATTAAACGCGCAATGGACAACAATCCAAACCTAAAAGTTACGCTTCCAAATTTCGTTGACGATAGTTTATTCACCTAAAAAATAAAATCTATGAAAGCACTTAAATTTTTACCGCTGTTGCTGCTTTTCGTTTTCACTTCCTGCTCCACCGTTCGTGTAGCAACTGATTACGATAAAGAAGCAAATTTTAATCAATACCGTTCTTTTGCCTTTTTTAAGCCTGGAATAGACAAGGCTAAAATAAGCGACTTAGACAAAAAACGAATCCTTCGTGCTATTGATGCAAACCTAAGTGCAAAAGGAATGTCGAAATCTGAAACTCCAGACTTACTTGTAAGTATTTTTACTAAAGAACGCGAGCGTGTTGATGTTTACAACAACAACTTTGGCTACGGTTGGGGATGGAGCCCGTGGTACTACGGAACATACTATGGAGGAAGTAGCGTTTCACGCACTACCGAAGGCACACTTTTTATAGATTTAATAGATGCAAAAACTAACAATCTGGTTTGGCAAGGAATGGGAAATGCAGATTTGGTGACTAGCAATATGGAAAAGAAAGAAGAAAGAATTCGCGAGATTGTAGCTAAAATTTTAGCTGAATATCCTCCTGGATTGAAGAAATAACCCAACAAAAAAAGGCTTTTACCGAAATGTAAAAGCCTTTTTTTATTCTTGTAAGTATTTCTGTTACGAAAGACTTTTAGCAACCTTGCGACAAGCTTCAATGGTGAAATCTAAATCTTCATACGTTAAAGCATCAGAGATAAACCAGGTTTCAAAAGCACTCGGTGCAATGTAAACACCTTCGTTTAGCATTCCGTGGAAAAACTTTTTGAAGTTATCATTACTCGCAGCAGCGGCAGAATCAAAATTTGTTACTGGCGTTTCAGAGAAATGAATTGAAATCATCGAACCAAGACGATTAATTGTGTGTTTTACATTTTCAGAGGTTAAGGCTTCACTTAATCCTTTATGTAAGTATGCTGTCTTTTCGTTTATAGAATTGTAAATATTGCGATTAGCATCTAATTCTTTAAGCATTGCAAGTCCTGCAGCCATAGCCAATGGATTTCCACTTAACGTTCCCGCTTGATAAACAGGACCAATTGGCGCTAAATAATCCATAATTTCTGCTCTCGCAGCAAAAGCCCCTACAGGCAGTCCACCACCGATAACCTTACCAAAGGTTACAATGTCTGCATCAATACCAAAAAGCTCTTGTGCGCCTCCAGGTGCAAGCCTAAAGCCCGTCATCACCTCATCAAAGATGAGTAAGATGTTATTATCATCACAAAGCTTTCTCAACCCTTGTAAGAAACCATCTGCAGGTGGAATACACCCCATATTTCCAGCAACAGGCTCAAGAATGATACAAGCTATTTCGCCTTGATTTGCAGCAATAGTTTCAGCTACATTATCTAAGTCGTTGTAAGTAGCAAGAAGAGTGTCTTTCGCAGTTCCTTCGGTTACACCAGGGCTGTTAGGCTCTCCAAATGTAATCGCTCCACTTCCAGCTTGAATTAAGAATGAATCACTATGACCGTGGTAACAGCCAGCGAACTTGATAATTTTATCTTTTCCTGTAAATCCACGTGCCAATCTAACAGCACTCATACACGCTTCAGTTCCACTATTTACAAAACGAATTTTATCAACATTAGGAACCATAGATACGGCTAGTTTAGCAATATCGGTTTCAATTTCAGTTGGCATACCGAAAGATGTTCCGCTTTTAGTTTTGTCGATTACCGCATCCACTACAGGTTTGTGAGCGTGCCCTAAAATCATTGGTCCCCACGAATTAATGTAATCTACCAGCTTATTGCCATCTTCATCATATATATAAGCTCCTTCTGCCTTTTTTGCAAAAATCGGCGTTCCTCCCACCGATTTAAAAGCTCTTACTGGAGAATTCACTCCTCCTGGAATTACTTTTTGTGCTTCTACAAACAAAGCACTACTTCTTTGATAAATCATACTCATAACAAAATTCTTTATTTCTATATCACGCCTAACGCTACACCACATCAATAAAAAGTGCAGATAGGTATATTTTAATGCATTATTATTTTGTTGAACCCAAGTATAAAACCTGGCCTACAGAAATGGTGTTATCTTTTAACCCATTGTATCTCTTAATAGCCTCCACAGTTACGTTGAAGCGTTGCGATATATTATACAAGGTATCGCCTGGCTTTACATAATACGTAGCGATTTCGATATCGTTGGAAGTAGGTTCCGATACTTTTCCGCCTAAAACCTCTTTGTCGAATCTATCTAAACGATATCTTTCAATAATACTAATAAGTTTTTCTGGGTATTTAGGGTCTGTAGCATAACCCGCTCTACGTAGTCCTCTCGCCCAACCTTTATAATCGTCTATACGAAGACTAAACAAATCTTGGTAACGGCTGCGTTGCGTCAAAAACAGGGAATGGTCGCGGTACGAATACTTTGGATGTGTATATTTTCGGAAACACTCTTGCTTTTCATCATCGTCGTGATACGCTCTTTCGCCTTCCCAACCTGTATGGCATTTTATTCCAAAGTGGTTGTTTGCTTTTTGGGTAAGTTCGCCCGCACCAGCACCACTTTCTAAAATCCCTTGCGCCAAAGTTATACTTGCAGGGATCTTGTAGTTTACCATATTGTCCTTTGCAATATCGCGATACTGATTTATATAAAATTCAACGCGCTCATTATACGAAAGGTTTTTAGGTATAATAACTACTTCCGGCTCTTCTGCTTTTGTCCCTTTTTCGTCGGGTTGTTGCACTTTTACAACACGCTCTGTTTTGGGCTTTTTTGTATAGCGAGTAGCTGTTTTTTTGGATTTACAACTCCCGAAAAATATTACACTAATTAGTGAAAGGGCGATAAGTCTAGCAATCATTTTATTCAATTGTAGGAAGGTTTTTCTTTTTCAACTTTTTATTAAGACCAGCAATGCCTTGAAGGCCTCCAGTATGCACGGCAAAAATACAGCTATTTTCTTTGAAATACTCATTTTTAAGCAGCTCAAAAATACCGTACATCATCTTGCCAGTATAGACAGGATCTAACGGAATTGCCGTTTTTTCCTTAAACTCATTTATGAAACGTATTAATTTAGGATCTATTTTAGCATAACCCCCAAAACAATACGCATCGGTAATAGTATAATTAGTTTTAGCAGTGTATTTTTTAATTTCAGAAGTCTGAAAATTTCCTTTTAAAGCTGAAAATCCGAGTACATTTTGATGCTCTTCTGAAGCATTTATTAGGCCAGCTATTGTTCCTCCTGTGCCAACTGCAACACAAATGGTATCGAATCGTTTAGTGTGTTCGTCTAAGATTTCTTCACAGCCTTTTACAGCTAAATGATTACTACCCCCTTCAGGAATGATATAACATTTGCCTGTATTTTTTATTAATGAATCAAGAAAGGACTGACTGTCTTTATTTCGATACGCTTCACGTGAAATAAAAAGAAACTTCATGCCACATTCTTTAGCAAAGCTAAGCGTTGGGTTTTCAGAGATTTTACTTTCGAGTTCTTCCCCTCGAATTACTCCGATGGTTTTAAATCCCATTTCCTTTCCTGCTGCTGCCACTGCTGCTATATGGTTTGAATATGCTCCCCCAAAAGTGAGTAGCGTTTCGTGATTTTCTTCTTTAGCACGCAGTAGGTTGTATTTCAGTTTTCTGAATTTATTTCCTGAAACGAATGGGTGCAATAAATCTTCGCGCTTTACAAAAAGCGAATATCCATTAATGCCAAACAGACTGAGATCAACTTCTTGAATCGGGCTCGTAATATGTGTGGTTTTTAATGGCATTTGGCAAAGGTAAGAGTATATTTTAAGTACTTAAAAGCACTTCTAAAGAAAAGAGTTTTCTAAAACTCAAACCCAAAAACTCCAGTAACACCAAAGTCTCTTGCCCCTGGATTGTCTAGGTAGTTTCCACGGAAGTTAAAGTCTAACCTAAACACGCGGAAAATATTCCCGACACCTACACTCCACTCCCAGTAAATATCTTCAGGAGCTTTGTAAACAATGTTCGATGCGTTTAAATCTATATTTTCCTGCGAAATGGTTCCGTAAACAGCTCTAAATCCAACTACTTCACGTAAGTCTAACTTTCGAAGCAATGGAATTCTAGAGAAAACTCTTCCTCCAAAGTTGTGTTGTAAATGTAACGAAGCATAAGTATCGCTCACAAATTCGTAATAATCAAGCTGGGTAAAAGTGTTGTATAAACTAAAGTACGTTTGGTTTCCAGGAATTGGGTTTAGCAAACTTAAAGGCACAGCTCCAATGGTTGTTCCTACTTCTACAGTAGATAACAGTCGGCCAATTCCGCCAATATTCCACGGTTGTGTGTATAGCGCTTGCAACTTTTTGTATTCAAAATCTCCACCCATTACATCTTTTAAACCATAGCTATAGCCTGCAAAGAATGATGGGAAGTTTCCAGTGTTTATAACTGTTCGTTCCACCCCATACCCTGAAGTTTTTCTACCCGGGGTATAGAAGAATCCAAACTGAATTTCAGCTTGTTTTAAATGGCTTTTTACATCTCCTGTAAAAACGCCATCTTCCATCACTTTATAATCGATACTAAAAGTATCGGTAGCCGATTTTAATGTTCGGTAAGATCCTGTTAACCGAATGATGAAGTTTTTCCAAGGCTCAATATCAAACCCAATTGTACTTAGGTTTATCCTCGATAGTCGGTCGTTAGACCCTACAGAAAGCAGTGAAGACGACGCAAGGCTACGCCCTAATACATCGTTGCTGTTGGTTAAACTCGAACCAGTTTGTTCTACATCTCTTCTATTACCTCCAAAAACTGTTAGTCTTGATTTTCTATCTAAAAGCCATTTGGCTGATAGACCGTATTTAAACCTATCGTCTTTAAAACCATAAGCCCCAAAACCTTCTAATCGCCATTGGTCGTTCTGACTAAAGTACGTACGTCCTCCAAGGCGTATTCGCATTCCTTCGGCTTCATTAAATCCGAAGATTGAAAATACGGGACCAATATCAAAATTATTTACTTCGTAATATCCACTTGCTAGGGTTGCACCAATATTATACAAGGCTTTAAAACGCCCAACTGTTTTCAAGGTATCGAGCATTTTATAAACTCCCTTTTCATCCTTACTAAGCTTCTCCATTCTGTTTTCATCCCAGAAATCATCAGGACGGTTATAAACATCGTAATTGTATGGATCTACTTGTTTGGTGTAGAATTTCTTGTCCTTAGGAATATCAAAAACATACTTATCATAAAGTGTTGTTCTTTTTCCATAGATACCTTTGGCAGCTTCCTTCTTCTGAAAACTAAAATCGCTTAAAAAGTAATCGCGGGTAATAAGGAAAATGGAGTCGTTTAACACATCAAACTCCTGCTCGATATACACATCACGTACCCAGTTTAGGTTTGCACTTTTTGAAGCTTGAAGATTAATTTCCTTAATCGCCCAAGTGGTGTCGTTTACCCAAAAATCTCCTTTAAAAGTAAGTTCGTTTTTACGGCGTGGATAGTACACAATATTGTAACACCATTTGTTGTCACGATACGCACTGTCTTGAAGCACATAGTTGTACACATCTATTCCAGTGCGAGAAAGCGGACTGGTAAAAGCTTTATCAAAAAACTTTAGGTAGTTATCGTAAACGTCGTATTCGCTATAAAGATCTTTTATAAATGCAATAAGCGTTTGATTGTTGTCAAAACCAGAGTTTTTATTCCCTTGAAGCACTTCTTTTTCTTGTTTCAGAGTATTATCACCATACACTTTTGAAACTGCTTCATTTATAAAAATTGGCAAGTAGGTGTTTCCTGTAATGCGAGATGTATCGGTTTGTTCAAAGACAAATTCCATTCCTTTGAAAATACGATTACTCATTAGCGCGCTATCGATTGTGTTTAAATCGAACTCTAACTTTTCATATTTATCGTATTGGTATTGTTTGAACTTTTTAACCCCGTTCTCTCTTCTGTTTTCCCAAATTTTACGCAGTATGTCTAGTGCCGGGTTATCTTTTTTAGAAGTTTTTCCGGTATAAATTACTACTTCATCCAGGGCATCGGAAGTTTCTTCCAAAACCACTTCCATATTATAAGTGCTTCGTGCAGTAAGCTCCTGCTCTTTAGTAGTAAACCCCATAAATGAGAACACTACAGCCTTATACGTTTTATCGCTTTCTAAATAAAATCGACCGTTTTCATCAGAGATAGTTCCCTCTTGCGAATCTTTAAAAATAACATTGGCAAATGATACAGGATATCCCGTTTCATCCTTAATTACCCCACTAACTTTCGTTTGGGCAAAAATCGAGGCACTTAGAATTAAAAGCGAAATGACTAGAAAGTGCTTCATATAAATTTACTCTGGAGGATAAAATATTTATTCTTTAAGAATGACTAAATAACAAATCACAAATAATAAAACATTAATTAAAAGGAAAAACTATTTTGATGATTTTTCGATAATTGCTGAAAGAATTTTCTTAAACGCTATTATTTAAAAAAGTAAACTTTTAGTTACATTTTAATTCGGCTAACCTGTAATAAGTCAACAAAAATGTCTTTTGTTTCCCAACTACAAATTAGCCACTCCTCGCTACCTTCTACTTTTTATAAAGCACTTTCTTCACTGCCTTAATAACGTCTTCGCTATCTGGCAACCATTCTTTTAAAAGAACAGGTGAATATGGTGCTGGAGTATCAGCGGTGTTAATTTTTACAATAGGAGCATCTAAGTAGTCAAACACATTGTTTTGAACTTGATACGTAATTTCGGTAGCAACGTTTCCGAATGGCCACGCTTCTTCCAGAATCACCAAGCGGTTTGTTTTCTTTACCGATTCGTAAATTGCTTCATAATCTAATGGACGAACAGTACGAAGATCTATAATCTCACATTCAATTCCTTCTTCAGCAAGAGTTTCGGCAGCTTTATAAGCTTCTTTAATAATTTTACCAAAAGACACAATGGTTACATCCGTTCCTTTTCTTTTAATATCGGCTACTCCAATTGGGATTAGGTATTCTCCTTCTGGCACCTCACCTTTATCACCATACATCTGCTCACTTTCCATAAAAATAACGGGATCGTCATCGCGAATTGCACTTTTCAACAAACCTTTTGCATCGGCAGGGTTACTAGGAACAATTACTTTTAATCCAGGACAGTTAGCGTACCAGCTTTCAAAAGCCTGGCTGTGGGTTGCAGCAAGCTGACCCGCAGAAGCAGTTGGCCCACGGAAAACGATAGGAATATTAAATTGTCCCCCGCTCATCTGGCGCATTTTAGCAGCGTTGTTTATAATTTGATCAATTGCAACTAAAGAGAAATTGAAGGTCATAAACTCAATAATAGGTCTATTGCCATTCATAGCAGACCCTACACCTATACCTGAAAAACCATTTTCTGAAATTGGAGTATCAATTACACGTTTTGCTCCAAACTCATCTAGCATTCCTTTACTAGCTTTGTAAGCCCCGTTGTATTCGGCAACTTCCTCACCCATTAAATAAATAGATTCGTCGCGACGCATTTCTTCACTCATCGCCTCAGCAATAGCTTCTCTAAATTGTAGTGTTTTCATATCTCGTTGTAGTTTATCCTAAGCTTTATTATAAACCTAGTAAGCCTTACATATTTATTTTATAATTTTTATCCTTGTTCCGCTTTTTTAAAACGTTGCAGCCTCTTAAAAAACCCAAAGAATATTTTCTTAAGTTTTTTTTAGGGAAAGCAAAAATACTATAATTCCAATCTGATTAAGTAATATTTCAAAGATTTAACCAAAATTTATTATGCATGCATAGCAAATAAAAGCTAAATTATTATTAACTTCGCCCGCAAGCAAACCGCTGTATATTACCTATAGTAGGTTTGTACAATTTTTACAATTCAAAAATAGTATAAAAATGAAGATATTAGTCTGTATTAGTCACGTACCGGACACAACGTCAAAGATTAACTTTACTGATGGCGACACTAAGTTTGATACTAACGGTGTTCAGTTTGTAATTAATCCAAACGATGAATTTGGTCTTACACGTGCAATGTGGTTTAAAGAAAAGCAAGGTGCAACTGTACACGTTGTAAATGTTGGAGGTCCAGAAACCGAACCTACACTTAGAAAAGCGTTAGCGATTGGTGCTGATGAAGCAATTAGAATCAACACTGCTGCAACCGATGGTTTTTCTGTTGCAAAACAACTTGCAAACGTAGCTAAAGAAGGTGGGTACGACCTAGTAATTGGTGGTCGTGAGTCTATCGACTACAACGGTGGAATGGTTCCAGGCATGGTAGCAAAACTAATAGGAGCTAACTTCGTAAACACTTGTATTAACCTAGAAGTTGACGGCGATAAAGCTACGGCAATTAGAGAAATTGACGGTGGTAAAGAAACGCTTAAAACATCACTTCCGCTTGTAATTGGTGGACAAAAAGGATTGGTAGAAGAAAGTGATCTTCGCATTCCTAACATGCGTGGTATTATGCAAGCGCGTACTAAGCCATTGAACGTAAAAGAGCCTGTTGACGCAAATACTGAAACAAGCACTGTTTCATTTGAAAAACCAGCCCCAAAAGGAGCTGTTAAACTGGTAGATAGCGTAGACGAATTAATTAACCTACTTCACAACGAAGCGAAGGCTATTTAATTTGAAGCACCAAATGTAAGCACCAAATAACAAAAAATTGGAAGTTATTTGGAATTTGGAGCTTCAGATTTGGAATTCCAATCCCGATAGCTATCGGGAAAATAATAATTACAAAATAAAACAGATATGATCTTAGTATATACCGAATCAGAAGAAGGAAAATTAAAGAAAATAGCTTTGGAAGCAGTTTCTTACGCAAAGGGAATTGCAGACCAAATGGGTACTTCCGTTACAGCTGTAGCTATCAATGCGAATGATACTTCAGAATTAGGAAAGTACGGTGCTTCTAAAGTTTTAGAAGTTTCTGACGATAAATTAAACAAGTTTAACGGCGAAGCTTATGCAGATGTAATAGGTCAAGCTGCTAAAAGTGAAGGTGCAAAAGTTATTGTTTTAACATCGAGTGCAAACAGTAAGTTTTTAGCGCCTACATTGGCTGTAAACCTAGAAGCAGGTTTTGTTCCTAACGTTGTTGAATTGCCATCTAGCACTTCACCTTTTAAAGTGAAGCACAGCGTTTTCACAAACAAAGCTTTTGCTAATACCGAAATAACAACTGATATTAAGATTGTTGGAATTGGTAAAAACTCATACGGTTTAAAAGAAAATGAAACTTCAGCTACTACTGAAGCCTTCACTGCAAACCTTGACGCTCACGATTTTGATATGGAAGTGGTTTCTGTAGATAAAGCTACCGATACTGTTACCATTGCTGATGCTGAAATAGTTGTTTCAGGAGGTCGTGGACTTAAAGGACCAGAAAACTGGGGAATGATTGAAGAGCTTGCAGGTATTTTAGGTGCTGCTACAGCTTGTTCTAAGCCAGTAAGCGATATGGGTTGGAGACCACATAGCGAACACGTTGGGCAAACTGGTAAGCCAGTAGCTTCAAACCTTTATATTGCTATTGGAATTTCTGGAGCAATTCAACATTTGGCAGGAATTAACGCTTCTAAAGTGAAAGTTGTTATCAACAACGATCCGGAAGCTCCTTTCTTTAAAGCTGCAGACTACGGGATGGTAGGCGATGCTTTTGAAATCGTTCCTGAGCTAAACAAAAAATTAAAAGAGTTTAAGGCTCAAAACGCATAATTTTTTATTAATTTGTGCCTCGAAAAAGGCTGTTTAAATAAGGAAACACCCTCATTTAAACAGCCTTTTTAATTGATTTAAATTCGTTATTTTTATAAACAATTGTTTAAAGAACTGCGCATTGACGAAACTCACTGCGTATTGATTACTGAAGAATGAGCTTAGTAAAACTTAGCATAAAAGGAATTTCGTACAGCCAAACGCAAAATGGTGCCTATGCACTTATTTTAAATGAGGTTGACGGCGAGCGTAAACTACCAATAGTTATTGGTGCGTTTGAAGCACAGTCTATAGCAATAGCACTTGAGAAGGAAATAACGCCTCCGCGCCCACTCACGCACGATCTGTTTAAAAACTTTGCCGACCGCTATGAAATTGTGATAAAACACGTGATAATTCACAAATTAGTGGATGGCGTATTTTATTCAAGTATTATTTGTGAACACGACAAAATAGAAGAAATAATAGACGCTAGAACTAGTGATGCCATTGCCTTGGCTCTTAGGTTTAATGCTCCTATTTTTACTTATAAAAACATCTTAGACAAAGCTGGTATATATTTAAAAACTCCTACTTCAAAAAAACCACTCTCTAAAAAAGAGGAAGAAGTGATTGAGAATTTAATTTTAGGGGATGATAAAGAATCTAAAAAACCAGCCGGAGAAGATTACACAAAGTTCAGTTTAACCGAACTGAATAAAATGCTAGATGAAGCCGTAAAAAATGAAAATTACGAAAAGGCCGCTAGCATACGTGACGAAATATCGAAACGAAAGTAAATAAGTGGCAACTACCGGTTAACGTAGCAATATGAAATACCGCAAATTCAACCACTAAATATGTTAGAATATAATTTTTGGGATTTTAAGTATATGTATAAATTTACTCTTGTAGCCTTTGCGCTTTTATTCTTCGGAACCGTTTTTGGGCAAAGCATCGAAAAGAATTGGCAATTTACCGAAGTAAAAGATCAAACCGGGCTCTCCATCATAGATATCAATCCCGAAAAAGACTACTTAAATCTTAAGGATGGTTCTTTTGAATACCTTCTAGCTCCAAAAGATAGCACCCTAGCAAGTGGAGATTATATTCTTCAGAATAACCTACTAGTACTTTTCTTTAACAGTGCAAACGACAGCATTCGTAGATTTCGAGTAGAACAACTAACAGACAGCACACTTACACTTTCCGAAAACAACTTTACATACAGTTTACAAGCCGACACCATTGAGGCTGCAACTGTTTTGGATATCGACACTAGCAATTCGCAAATAATCCCAAGCCAAGGGATTTCATTCAACAGTATTTGGCGTGGTGCCTTAGGAATGATTTCCCTTATATTAATTTCAGTGCTTTTCAGTTCAAACCGAAAAGCAATTAACTGGAAGACAGTAGGAATCGGACTCCTATTCCAAATGGTAATTGCTATTGGCGTATTAAAAGTAGGATTTATAAAAGCTACTTTTGAAGCCATTGGACAGGTTTTCGTAAACGTATTAGATTACACAAAAGCAGGTAGTGAATTCCTTTTTGGAGGAATGTTAGACGTAAATTCATACGGATTTATTTTCGCCCTTCAGGTGTTACCAACTATTATATTTTTCTCTGCCTTAACCTCAGTGCTTTTCTACTTAGGCATTATACAAATTGTAGTAAAAGGAATGGGGTGGTTACTCACCAAAATCCTACACATTTCTGGAGCAGAGAGTTTAAGTGTTGCAGGAAATATCTTTTTGGGGCAAACAGAAGCTCCTTTGCTTATTAAAGCATACCTAGAAAAAATGAACAAGAGTGAAATGCTCTTGGTTATGATTGGAGGAATGGCAACCGTTGCTGGGGCCGTACTTGCAGCCTATATCGGATTTTTAGGAGGCGACGACCCTGCGCTTAGACTTACTTTTGCAAAACACCTTTTAGCAGCTTCAGTTATGGCGGCACCAGGAGCAATTGTAATATCAAAAATATTATACCCACAAACCGAATCGATAAACACCGACGTAAAAGTTTCTTCTGAAAAAATAGGATCTAACTTTTTGGATGCTATTGCAAATGGAACTACCGAAGGGTTAAAACTTGCAGTAAACGTTGGAGCTATGTTATTAGTTTTCGTAGCGTTTATTGCTATGATAAACGGAATATTAGGCTGGGTTGGAGACACCACAAACCTAAATGATTGGGTGGCAGCAAATTCATCGTATAAATCACTTTCTTTAGAAGCCGTACTCGGTACTGTTTTCGCACCATTAATGTGGCTAATTGGAGTGGCTAAAGAAGATATGATGATGATGGGACAACTATTAGGAATTAAACTTGTAGCCAGTGAATTTGTAGGATATATTCAACTTGCTGAACTTAAAGATGTAGCTAACGGACTTCACCTTAACTACGAGAAAAGTATTATTATGGCTACGTATATGCTTTGCGGTTTTGCCAACTTTGCATCCATCGGAATTCAAATTGGTGGAATTGGATCTTTAGCTCCAGGACAACGTAAAACGCTTTCTAAGTTTGGAATGAAGGCATTACTTGGGGGAACAATAGCATCGCTTATTTCAGCAACCATCGCTGGAATGATTATTGGGTAGTATACCGAGCAGCTTTTAATTAGAAAGTAACCACTTCTGAAATAGAATGGTTTAACAATTTGATTTCCTTATTCGATAGCAATAATTGTTCTATTTTTTAGTTTAATAGTTGGTTTGATTTTTTATATTTATTTTCTGAATTATTTTTCTTTACAATGAAACAATACCACGATTTACTTAAACATGTAATTGAAAACGGAACTGAGAAACAGGATCGTACTGGTACAGGCACAAAAAGTGTTTTTGGCTATCAAATGCGTTTTGACCTCAGCGAAGGTTTCCCGATGGTTACTACTAAAAAACTTCACTTAAAATCTATCATTTACGAACTATTGTGGTTTTTGAATGGAGACACCAATATAAAGTACTTAAAAGAAAACGGAGTTCGAATTTGGAATGAGTGGGCAGATGAAAATGGCGACTTAGGACCTGTTTACGGACATCAATGGAGAAATTGGAACAGTGAAGAAATAGATCAGATTTCAGAAATTGTGGAAACCCTTAAAAAGAATCCAGACAGCCGCAGAATGTTAGTAAGCGCTTGGAATCCTAGCGTAATGCCCGACACTTCAAAACCTTTTGCCGAAAATGTAGCCAATGGAAAAGCTGCACTTCCACCTTGCCACGCATTTTTTCAGTTTTATGTAGCCGATGGAAAGCTGTCTTGCCAACTATACCAACGCAGTGCCGATAGTTTTTTAGGGGTGCCGTTTAATATAGCGTCTTACGCACTACTTACAATGATGATGGCACAAGTTTGTGGCTACGAAGCAGGAGACTTTGTTCATACTTTTGGCGATGCGCATATTTACAGCAATCACTACGAACAAGTTGCACTTCAACTCTCTCGCGAGCCGCGTCCACTTCCAAAAATGATTTTAAATCCGAATGTAAAAGATATTTTCAGTTTCACTTTTGACGACTTTACTCTAGTGGATTACAATCCGCATCCACATATTAAAGGTGCAGTTGCCATATAATTTCAAAAACCTATTATGAAAAACCTACTCATTGCCGTTTGTATATTATTTTCCACAACCATCTTTGCGCAAGAAGAATGGGGTAATGTAAATAAAAACGAAGTTACACTTAAGGAAATTGGTCCTGTATGGCCTGGATGTGAAAAAGGTAACGTAGCCGAACGCGACAATTGTTTCAACCAAAAGTTATCGGCTCATATTTCTAAAAACTTTAAATATCCTGCCGATGCTTACAAGAGAAATGAGCAAGGAAAAGTAACCGTTGAGTTCGTTATCAATGAAAAAGGACTGGTTGAAGTAACCAAGGTTACCGGGGGAACCAAATCGCTACAAGAAGAAGCAAAAAGAAATATTATGGCCATCCCTAAAATGGCGAAACCAGGAATGATGGCAGGGAAACCAAGAAAAATTAAAATGGCCGTTCCCTTTAATTTTAAAACTGGAAAGTAGCTTTTAAACAAGTTTTCTTCTAGTATAAAATTAATTTTATCCCTGCACTTATGAAAAATTTTCTACTCATCTTAGCTTTTGGTTTTACTACAATTTCATTCGCTCAAGACGCTAATGCACCACGGGAGGATGTTCCATTTGCAGTTATCGACCGAGTTCCCATATATCTGGGATGCACTGGAACCGACAATGAGGTATTAAAAAAATGCATGTCCGAAAATATCTCGGCCTTTATCAACCAGCATTTTAATATGAAAAAAATGGAGGCTTTAAATTTGCCTCCAAAAATTTACAGAACTGCCGTACAGTTTAAAATTGATAAATACGGAAACGTAGTAGATGTTCAGGCAAGTGCAGACCGACCTGAAATTGAAGCAGAAGCCGAACGCGTGGTAAGCAATTTACCTAAAATGATTCCTGGAGAACACAGAGGGAAACGTGTGGGTGTATTATACTCACTTCCTATTATCTTTAAAATTGAACCTCCAAAAAGAACGCGTAAAAATTAGAATTTTTAGTTTAACAACTGTTTAACGAGGCAACAATAGTCTTAAACAATATTAATAATTATATTTAAAGTGTAGATAATATGTGAGTTTACTCAGATAAAACACTTTTTTATGATTGTTACCGATACTTTGGTTTCATTTTTTCTTGAAACCCGCCAACATACAGAAGACATTTGCAAGCCGCTGGAAATTGAAGATTACGTTGTACAGCCTATTGTAGATGTTTCACCTCCTAAATGGCATCTAGGGCATACCTCATGGTTTTTTGAGGAATTCATTCTAAAGCCCTACAAGCCAAACTATAAACTTTTCCACGACGACTTCGCCTTTGTATTCAATAGTTATTACGAGAATGTAGGAAAACGCGTGGTTAGGAACGACCGCGGAAACCTCTCCCGACCTGGCGTAGCCAAAGTTTATGATTACCGGCACTACGTAACTTCAGAAATGAAAGATTTTCTTACTGAACTGCACAACACCGACAAGGGAATTTCAGAAGAAATAAAAGATGTGCTTTTAATAGGAATACATCACGAAAAACAACATCAAGAACTACTTACAACCGATATAAAATACATCCTAGGAAACAATCCCTTGTTGCCTAAATACAACGATAACTTTTCTGAAAACCCCATCCAAAATTTCGAGAGAGAATGGATAGACATGAAAGAAAGAATTTATGAAATTGGGCATAACAATCCAGATGCGTTTTGTTACGACAATGAGTTGGGACAACATAAAGTATATCTACACGATTATAAAATTTCGAATAAACTTGTTACCAATGCCGAATACCTAGCGTTTATAAATGCTGGCGGGTATGAAGATTTCAATCTATGGCACGCCGAAGGTCTAGATTGGGTAAAAACGAACAATATTAAAGCTCCTATGTATTGGCATAATATTGACGGGAAGTGGCATCAATACACCTTACAAGGACTTCGAGAAATAGATCTTGACGCGCCACTGTCACATATTTCTTATTACGAAGCCTTTGCTTATGCCCAATGGAAATCCTGCCGACTTCCTACCGAATTTGAATGGGAAGCTGCACAAAACAACTTTGAATGGGGCAGCCGTTGGGAATGGACCGAGAGTGCCTATCTCCCCTACCCCAATTACACCAAAGCCCCTGGAGCTATTGGCGAATACAACGGCAAGTTTATGGTAAACCAAAAAGTGTTGCGCGGCGGCTCTGTAGCAACCTCAAAAAACCACACCCGACCAACCTACCGCAACTTTTTTCAAACAAACCTGCGTTGGCAGTTTACAGGTTTGAGATTAGTAAAATAACAGACACCTAACCTATGGATATAAAAGCGAAAACTCAAAGAGATACCACATTCAAAACCGAAGTTAAGGAAGGACTGAGCAGCTTCCCGAAATACCTATCGTCTAAAT
The DNA here is from genome assembly GCF_014212065.1 of Aequorivita sp. 609. Lineage (NCBI taxonomy): Bacteria > Pseudomonadati > Bacteroidota > Flavobacteriia > Flavobacteriales > Flavobacteriaceae > Aequorivita > Aequorivita sp. 609. The sequence continues at coordinate 43,791 of NZ_JACJVM010000214.1, forward strand.
ATTTTTACGATAAAAAAGGCGACAAGCTATTTCAGGATATTATGGCTATGCCGGAATACTACCTTACCGGTTGCGAATTTGAAATTCTCGCTACCCATACTAAAACCATAGGCGAACTTTTCCGCGATCGCGAAAATGGTTTAGATTTAATCGAACTTGGTGCTGGCGACGGTAAAAAAACAAAATTGCTGCTCAAGTATATGACCGATAATAACTTCAATTTTGTTTACAAGCCTATAGATATCAGTGAAAACGCAGTAGAATTACTTACAAACAACCTAGCTCAAGAAATGCCTTCACTAACGGTAGATGCTGAAATAGGAGAGTATTTTGAAGTTTTAGAACGCCTTAAAGGATTTAACAAACGAAAAAAAGTGATTGTGGTTTTAGGCAGTAATATTGGCAACTTGCTACATCCAAAAGCCATCGACTTTCTCACCAAACTAAAAGATACTATGTTGGCAGAAGACCTACTGTTTATGGGTTTCGATCAAAAGAAAAATCCGCAGACGGTTTTGGATGCTTATAACGACCACACAGGAATTACCGCTGCCTTCAACAAAAACATTTTAACCCGAATAAACCGAGAGTTAAACGCGAATTTTGAGGTAGATAAATTTACGCATTGGGAATCCTACAACCCAGAAAGCGGCACTGCAAAAAGCTTTTTAATAGCTACGGAAGCAATGGATGTACGTATTAAAAACCTTGATCTCGATATAAGTTTTGAACAGTGGGAAACCATCCACACCGAAATATCACAAAAATACGACGATAAAACTGTGGCTTGGTTGGCCGAACAAGCAGGTCTAACCATTGAAACCTCCTTTACCGACAAAAAAGGATATTATAAAGACTATGTGTTGCGGAAGATTTAGGAAATATTGTTTAATTTAGAAGTTCTTATTTCTAACTAAACCAGAAGCAACTTGAAAACATCACCCTACATTCTACTTATATCTTTTTTACTGATTGCCCTACTGATAATTTCTTGCGCAGTAAAAAATCCCACCGACTGTATTGACGAATCTAAAATTAGCGACGGCCCTTGCACTATGCAATACGACCCAGTATGTGGCTGCGACGGCAAAACCTACTCAAACCCCTGCGTAGCCGAAAGAGCTGGAGTAACTGCTAGTGTTCCTGGGAAGTGTGGGGAATAGTGATGAGTAGTAAGGTTTAGTTGAAGTGTTGTGTGTTTGTATACTTCGAAATTTCTTAATAAACTACATTAAAAATTATATAGTTGGGTAATTTAACAATGACTACAACATATTATTCGAATTGAATATAGGTTATGTTATAAAGATTTTCTTTTATAACTTGTGCAGTCGAAAATGTTATTAAAATGAGCGAGAAAATAAGTGTAGAAAGTATTGATGAACAACTATTTAAAGTAAAAATAGTTGAACCTGATGATTCGAAAATTGCTTCTTTTACTCATTATATACATAATCACCAAAATGGAGTTTCAGATTATTATAGAGAAGATGCTTTAGAACACGTTAAAGATATTTTAGGCAAAGAATATCCAAATGAAATTATAACAAATGTATTAGCTGAGGAAGCTTTACAGTATTTAATTTTTGATTTAAATAAATCAATTCCTTTTCCAGCTCCTGAAAAACCAATATTTAAATTCATAGATCTTTTTGCAGGAATCGGCGGGTTTCGTTTAGCCCTACAGAACCTTGGCGGAAAATGTATATTTACCAGTGAATGGGATAAATATTCGAAAAAAACGTACGAAGCTAATTTTGGAGAAATACCCTTTGGAGATATAACCAAAGCTAAAACAAAGAGTTACATTCCAGATAATTTTGATGTGCTTTGCGCTGGTTTTCCTTGCCAAGCATTTTCTATCGCAGGAAGACGCGGTGGATTTGAAGATACAAGAGGAACATTATTTTTTGACGTTGCTGAGATAATTAAGAAGAAGAAGCCTAAAGCTATATTTTTAGAAAATGTAAAAGGCTTACGAAATCATGACAAGGGAAAAACTCTGGCTACCATATTAAATGTTCTTCGGGAGGATTTGAATTATTATGTCCCCGAACCACAAATTTTAAATGCAAAGGAATTTGGTGTTCCACAAAACAGAGAACGTATTTTTATTGTTGGGTTTCGAAAAGATTTGGGGATTGAAGATTTTCAATATCCAGAACCAACTGATAAATCCGCTACTTTAGAGGATATATTAGAAAAAAATGAGGTATCAGTAAAATATTATCTTTCTACCACTTATTTAGAAACTTTAAAAAAACACCGTGCACGCCACGAAAGCAAAGGAAATGGATTTGGTTATGAAATTATACCAAATGACGGAACTGCCAATGCCGTAGTATGTGGAGGTATGGGTAGAGAGCGAAATTTATTATATGACGACAGATTAACTAATTTTAAACCTGTTACAAAGATTTCAGGAAAAGTTAATCGAGAAGGAATAAGAAAGATGACTCCAAGGGAATGGGCAAGACTTCAAGGTTTTCCAGATAATTTTAAAATAGTTGTTTCTGATGCGCAAGCATATAAACAATTTGGAAATTCGGTTGCGGTACCTGCAATTCAAGCAACTGCTGAAAAAATTATAGAAAAATTGCGAGATGCTTAAAAAGACACTTGATTTAAAAGAAACACTTATTGATAAAGGTAAAAATAGTGATATAAATATTGATTCTTTTATTTCACTCCTACAGGAAACTTGTATTAAACAAAATCAAGAAACATTTACTAACAGTCAGAATATAGAAAAACTCTATCTACATGCTGTTTTGATTTCCGCATTTTTCCAACTAACCGAATATTCATTACAAAATTGGAATCGATATTTCGAACATTTCAAGGAAATTTCGAAAATCCTTGACATAAAAACTAAACAAACAGAAGGTAAAATATTAGAACTTTTAGTTTTGCATACTATTAACAGGGTTTTTAACTTTACTTTAAAGAGCTCTAAAATTAAAGCCTATATTGCTAACAATGATAGTAATCCTACCTGTCTTTTAGACGACACATTTGACATAAACAGCCTCTCGAAAGATGACAATAAAAGGTTAATTAACAACCTAACAGTAAAAATGAAAATTCGTGGGGAGCCAGCTAAAGAAGTGTGGGGTGATAATGACCTTATTGTATGTATTGAAAATCAAAATCTAATACAACAATTTTGCATAATAAGTTGTAAAGTTAGTTTAAGAGAACGTGTCTATCAATCTGTTTTTTGGTCACTTCACTCAAGACTTGAAGGAACAGGAAAGCATATATTTGTGACACTTGATAAAGGCAACAATGGCAAATCAGAAATTGGCTCCCGACTTATTGGAGAAAAAGCGAGAAAGACACGAAATGTTTTAGAGTCAACTATGGACAGAGTTTATGTATTCAGAAGTGAAAAAGAAGTAAATAGAAGTCAGGTAATAAAAGGTTTTAAATTTCTAGAATGGGATTTAGAAAACTGGGCAAAAGATTTTATTGGAACAACAAAACCTTAAATAAAAATGATTACAGGAAATAAAGGTGAATGGAGCGAAATTTATGCGCTATTCAAATTATTAGGTGATAAACAATTATTTCTTGGAGACAAGAATATAAAAAAATTAGAAACTTTAATATATCCAATAATTAAAATACTGCGTTCAGAAAACAACGATCATTTTGAATACTCCATTAAAGATGAATTAATTATCATTTCAGGAGATGAAGAAGTCTTAAAAGTTCCTGTTTTAACATTTAAAGAAAAGGCTTTATTTTTATTAAAGGCTATTAATGAAAATACAGAAAGAACATTTTCCGTACCAGAAATAGAGGAATTTATGCAGACTATTAACTGTATTTCACTAAAAGCTAATTCCTCTTCAAAAACAGACATTACTATTATAATTCACGACCAAAGAACAAATCAGCAACCTACTTTGGGTTTTAGTATTAAATCACAATTAGGTAGCCCTTCTACATTACTAAATGCAGGAAAAACAACAAATTTCATATTCAAAATTAGTAATACAAACCTTACAGCCAAGCAAATTGAGGTGATTAATTCAATCTCCACAAGAAGTAAAATAAAGGATAGAATCAATGCTATTTTAAATGAAAATGGTAAAATAGATTTTGTAAAAACTGAAAACCAAGTATTCTCCAACAATTTAATACTCATAGATAGTAAATTACCAGAAATTTTAGCAGAAATTATATACGAATTTTATACTAGCAAAAAATCTAGTCTTGCTGATTTAATTAATGTCATCAACATTAAAAACCCATTAAATTTCGATATTTCAAATGAACATAAATTTTACGAATATAAAATTAAACGATTTTTAACGGATATAGCATTAGGAATGATGCCATCCCTAGTTTGGACAGGACAATTTGATGCAACTGGTGGGTATTTGATTATAAAAGAAAATGGAGATATACTATGTTATCACATTTATAACAGAAATGAATTTGAAGATTATTTATTAAATAATACCAAATTAGAAACGGCAAGCTCCACACGACATGAATTCGGAAAAATTTATGAATCAAATGGCGACTTATTAATCAATTTAAATTTACAAATTAGATTTATCCAGTAATAACTCTTGATTTTCAAAATAGAACCCCTTCCTTTTGACGCAAATTATATTAGATAAGATAGCCTACCAGTTCTGGAATAAACAATACTAAAATCTACTAATATTGGATTGGGTAGAAAAGGATATTCCGAATGTTGAATAATTATTAACCTAGAATTCCCTAGCCTAAAAGTATTAATTAAATTTAAATAATAATTTGTACTTTGTGTGATTAGCAAATTATTATTTAAAAATAAATTGATGGATAAAAAGTTTACTCAAGATGATTTAATTCAAGCTATAAAACATATAGACAATAATCCTGATATGTTAACTGGTAGACATTCGTCTACATACGATTTAATTTATAACGGAAAAAAATATCCACCGATACTAGTATTATCGACAGCAAATGAGTTGATGACTGGTAACGAATTAAAACTTGAAGATTTTGGTAATAGTATTAAAAAACCATTTAAAATTTTACGTGAAAATGGATTTAAAATTTCACCAAAAGAACCTGCATCAATGCCAAACCTTTTAGAGTTTATTGAAGTAGCAAACCAACAAGAAACAGGAAAAGGCACAAAGAAATCAGCAACTCAATATATTAGAAGTAATAGAGGTGAATTAGAAGGGTTGAAAATTGAAATATCTTTTGGAATAGGCAGGGCTTCTTCTATTCCTTGGATAGCATTTACAGGTTTTAATCAATCTGTGAAGGATGGAATATATCCAGTTTTTTTATACTACAAAGAATTTAAGATACTTATTTTAGCTTACGGAGTTAGTGAAACAAAAGAACCGCTCCAAAATTGGAATGAACCAGGTCTGAAAACAACAATAAAGGAGTATTTTAATAACACTCTATCCCTAAATTCAATCAAATTTGGAACATCATACGTTTATAAATCTTATAATATTGACAATTTACCTTCGGAAGAAATTTTCATTAAAGACTTAATGAATCTTATTAAGGAATACAAATCTTTATTTGCTAATAATAAAATTAAAGAAGAAAGTCTAAAGGTGACAAAAAAAGAAAATTTTAATTTATATAGCTTTTTAAAAGCTTGCGAAATATCAGGATTACACTTCACATATGAATTTGTTACAAGATATATTGCCTCTTTAACTACAAAGCCTTTTGTATTATTAAGCGGTTTATCGGGTTCGGGTAAAACCAAATTAGCACAAGCATTTGCACAGTGGATTTCTGAAAATGACTCTCAGTATTGTATTGTTCCAGTTGGAGCAGATTGGACTAACAGAGAGCCTCTTTTGGGATATGTAAATGCATTAGATAATAATGAATACATCTTACCTGAAAATGGAGCATTAAAATTACTGATTGAAGCCAATAAAAAAGAGAACTCCAATAAACCATATTTTCTGATCCTTGACGAAATGAATTTAAGCCATGTGGAACGGTATTTTGCAGATTTCCTTAGTGTTATGGAGTCCAAAGACTTTATAAAACTACATAGTTCAGAAGTAGATATAAATCAAGTTCCTTCTAAAATAGAGTGGCCAAGCAATTTATTTATCATAGGAACCGTAAATATTGACGAAACCACCTATATGTTTAGTCCTAAGGTTTTAGATAGAGCTAATGTTATTGAATTTAGAGTAAACAAAGATGATATTGAAGCCTATTTAGAATCTCCAAAGGAAATAGATTTCACTAACCTTAACTATAAAGGTGCTTCTATGGGTGAAGATTTTTTGCAAATTGCATCCAACAAAGATTTCCCCGAAATAGATACTGAAAAATTAAATGAAAAATTAGTTGAGTTTTTTGAAGAGTTAAAGAAAACAGGAGCTGAATTTGGTTATCGCTCTGCAACAGAAATTCACAGACTGTATAATCAATTAAGCACACTGGATAGCTCGATGTCTGTAAATGACAAAATAGATATTGCTATTATGCAAAAGCTATTACCTAAGTTACATGGCTCTAGACGAAAACTTTGTCCAATTTTAGAAGTACTAGCTTCTTTTTGTGTTACTAAAAACATCGATGCTTCTATGTCATTCCTTAAAAATAAAGAGCCTTTAAACTTTAAGGACAATAGTAGTATACTATACCCTTTATCCTTAGAGAAAATAACCAGAATGTATAAAGGCGCGATTGATAATGGTTTTGCTAGTTATGCAGAAGCTTAAAATATGGAGAAAGTACAATCCATAGAAATAGACTTATCTTATATAGATGAGGGTTTACAACTATTTATCGACGCACAGAAAAAAGGCGACATAGAAGTAGACACCAACAACTATTATGAGCATGAACCTACTTACCAGTTAAAAGAAGGTTGTTTCTATGACTTTGAATTTTCACATAAAGATGAAAAGCTTTCAAAAAATTTTCGCCTCTTCTGTAGCGACCAAAGTAATATTGTAAAGAACAGAAAGAGAAAAGAACATATAGGGATAATTGCCCCCAATATCTTTGTTGGTACCCTCACGTTACAGATACTCAATACTGAAATTCCCGATAAACGTTGGAATCTACAATTAGAGGTCCAGTCTAAGAAAACAAGCTACAGACAGGACTATCAGTACATGTTAAATGACATTACTTCAAAATGCACCGACTTAATCATCCAAGCTAATTCCCCAGTAAGCCACTCATTTGAAACAGACTTTGAAACCGATAATAAAACCCTGTACCAACGTTTTGCTTTTGTTAGTTCTATTATCAATTCAGAAGACTTTGAAGATGCCATTCTACGTATAGTAACAAGTCCTACGACTAATTGGACTGAGGAAGCAGAAGTCACAGATGTTAGAAAGATTAAACGTTTTAAAAATTCAGAATTAAAATCTCTTGTCAATTCTGACAATCGATTAAAGTTAAGGAGCTCACACCCATTATCTAAAAAAAGAATACAGTCTGTTGCTACTAAAATAGAAACCTATAGAAAGTTTGAAAGTGTAGATACTTCGGAAAACCGTTTTATTAAACATGCATTAGAAACTTTTTTAAAATTCTGCATGGATATTGCAAATCATCCCAATGCAGGAGCACGACTACAAGAAGAAGCCGATGTAGTATGTGAAAAGCTAGAAACGCACCTTCAACACGATTTATTCAAAGAAGTATCACGACCAACTACATTAAAACTTAATAGCCCAACGCTTCAAAGAAAAGAAGGCTATAGAGAAGTATTAAACGTGTGGCTTAAATTTGATTTAGCGGCAAAGCTTGTTTGGAACGGTGGAGACGAGGTTTATAGTGGTGGTAAAAAAGATATTGCCACGCTATATGAGTATTGGTTGTTTTTTAAACTTTTGGAAGTTTTAGAACATATTTTTGAAATTGAGCCAAAAGAGCTCGAAAAGCTAATTGTACCTTCAAACGACAAACTAAGTCTTCAACTTAGACAAGGGAGAGTAACGGCATTACAAGGTACTTATACAAAAGCAAATCGAGATTTGAACGTTAGGTTTAACTATAATCGAAGTTTTAAAGGAGGTACTGATGATATATCAAAAACAGGTAGCTGGACAACTACATTAAGGCCCGATTACACATTATCTATTTGGCCAACGAAACTTGATGAAACAGAATCAGAAGCAACAGAACAGATTGTTCATATTCATTTTGACGCGAAATATAAGGTTGCAAATATCAATCAGATTTTAGGCGAGGAAAAGTCAGATGCGTCATTAGATGATGAGAAAAAAGATAATCTAAAAGGGATTTACAAAAATGCAGATTTATTAAAAATGCACGCATATAAAGATGCGATCAGAAGAACTAGTGGCGCTTATGTTTTATATCCTGGAGATATAAAAAAATCAATTAGGGGCTTTCATGAAATATTACCCGGCTTAGGAGCATTTCCAATTAAACCTTCGGAAAATACAAATGAAACTATACATCTAGAAAACTTTATTAAAGAGGTTTTAAAACATTTCTTAAACATTGCTTCACAACGTGAAAACCTAGCAAACAAAAAATATCAAGTTTATAAAAATGATACACCTAATGAAATGACTGAAAAAATTCCTGAGTATTTCAATGGTGAAAAAATTATACCAGATGAGACTTACGTTTTGATAGGCTTTTACAATACACCGTCTCAGTATGATTGGATTTCTAAAAAAAACATGTATAATTTCAGAATGGGATCAGGACATGGCTCTCTCGTTCTAGATAAGGAAACTGTTTCTGCAAAATACCTGTTACTACACACCCATAAAGAAAAATCATCAGGAGATTTATGGAAAATAGTAAGTAAAGGTCCAAAAGTATATTCAAAAGAAAATTTAATTAAAAAAGGCTACCTCAATCCATCCCAGGATTACTATTTAGTTATTGAGATAGAAAAAGTAAATCTTTCCGATTTCGGAAATAATTCTTGGGACTTCAGAAAATTAAAAAACTACAACCCTGGAAGAGCATCAGCAATACCATTCACTGCAACTCTTACGGAATTAATGAATGTGAAAACATAGATTGCAACCTCTCTCCTTCTTGAATTTTAATAACTTAGAAAAACGCTCTTCTAATCCCAATTCACCCAACTTTTATCACCTAAATAAATATAAACACGTATAGAAATTATAGAAAAATCCTTGAAGGCGATTTGGTTACAAGTACATTACAAAACGTTTGATGAGTTATTTTTATAATTTTTAAATTCTTACTTCTCGAACTACACACCAATACAAATAATTGATTACCAATTATTAAAAGCTGTATTTTCAATCTATTATTTCATCTAACATTTGCTTAAAAAAAATAAATAGGGTTAACCACTACATCAAAATTTAGCAATTGGCTGAAGTTTGCAATAGAAAACTAAACCCTATCAAAATGAAAAAACTATTCTTAACTTCTATCTTATTTTTAGCTGTAGTAACCTTAGCTTCTGCCCAAATAACTATCAACTTACCTTATTCAAGATCTATTGGATTTGAAAATGGTGGATGGGAAAAATGGCCTTCAAACTGGGAATCTCAAAAAGCTGAATACGGCTTTATCCCTAATTTAAGTATTAAACAAATTAATCTTGGCACTTTTGAAGTATCCTTATACGAAGGAGGGTCTGCTAGTGGGATTTTTGTAGAAACCGTACATTTTGATGCTGCAGAGACGAAAAAAGTCCGCAAAAAAAGCAACAACGACAATATAACGGTCTATAAATATTACAATTCTCCAAATTACATGTGGACCGAAAATGTAACCCTTCCGCAAATTGTAAGCAACAAGGCTAACTGGACTTCAAAAGCAAATTCTAGAATTTACATTTGGTACAACGACCTTGGAAGTGCAGTGATATACAAGCATAATAAGTAGCCGATTGCCTTAAAGCAAAATCATTTTGACATTTAAAACAAGCTTTTAGCCTTATTCACTTCTATAAATAATTACTGATTAATCAAATTCAATAAAATGAAAAAACTTATAATTTCTTGTATCATATTAATGTGCGCTACAATGGTTAAGGCGCAGGTTCGAATCGAATTACCATATTCAAGGTCAATTGAAATTAAAAATGGAAAGTGGGAAAGTTGGCCTTCTAATTGGGATTCTGAAAAACAGCTATACGGATCTATTCCTTCTTTGGCTGTACAACATCTAAGTGGTGGCAGCTATGAAGTAAAACTATATGATGGCGGCGATATGTACACCGATAAGGTAATTTATGATTCTGTAGAAACAGAAAAAATTCGCAAGCAATTTACAAACAACCATCTAACTGCCTATAAATATGCCGATTCTAAAAACTATTTATGGACAGATAACATTACCCTAAAACAAATTGCGAAAAGTCCATCCCTTTGGGTTTCTACGGCTAAAGCACAAATCTACCTGTGGGAACACGAATTGGGAAATGCCATTCTTTATACCGCTAAAACAATAGCTTCGGCACCTAAAAATTATAAAACTAGTTTTAAGGCAACCAAGAAATACATAAAAGGTACTTGGGCAGCTTGGAGCGCTTGGCAAACCATGCCTAGCAATACATACTTTCAGCTAAATATGTTAAGAGAAAATAGCGAATATAACTTTAAGTATTACGAAGGAGGGTCTTTGGTGAAAAACTACAATATCACCTATGATAGCGCACGAACCAAAAGCGTAAGAAAAGAAACTAAAAACGCGACAGCCTATAAAATTAATGGCAGTAGTAATGAATATATATACCTGCTAAATACTGCTATGAGCACCATTATGAACAATCCAGACAAATGGTCTCAAGAAAAGGATGCTGTGATTCTTATAGCTGATATCAATAAATCGGGTATTCAAACAAAGATTAAGTAAAACTTAGCGCTACACTAATTACAATAATTATTAAATCTAAATATATGAAAAATATAATTTTCTCATTTGCATTCTTACTTTTTGCCTCCTTATCAGTATACGGGCAGTTTGACGACAAAGGTTACAAAGGTTTAAAACTAGGTATGACCTATACCGAAGCAGAAAAAATCACGCCTATAGATCTGGCAGAAGACGATTCGGCAGTTGCACAATATGATGATCTGAAATTTGATTTAACCTTCGCATTTAACGGTAATGACGAATACGTGTTATACACAATTAAAACCAAATATAAGGATGCAAAATTGGATGGAGTAAGTCAAAATCTTATTGGGAAGTCCATTAAAGAAGTAAAAAATGTGTTAGGAGAAAGGCTAGCTCCTTTTGAAGCTGCAGGACCTGGTAGCCCATATTATATTTATTATAAAAACAAGTCTGCCCAAAACAATTACGATACAAGCTGTGTGCTAGAATTTAATAATTCCGGAGTACTATCCACAATTATGGCTAGCCACAATCCATAAAGAAATACTTTATAACGAAAGTTTTATGAAGTTGAATTAAAAATGTAGTTATATAAATACTGTTACTATTAACCTTGCTAATATTGGGGAGTATTAAGTTGAGTTAAAACACGTAATTATGTAAATATACAGTTGACTAATGGTCTTGTTGTTAGTGGGGATTTTCAGCAGGCCATTAGTTTTATAATTGCGGTATATTGTAATAAATTTTACTGTATATCGCATAACTTCATACTTAATCATAGGTGAAAAAAATATAAAAAATTAAATCGAAAGTTATATATATTTGAGAAAACCAAACTTACATCACCGCCAACTCCCACGACTGAAATTTCAGATTCTTAAAACCAACTACCCCCACATCTTATGAAAAACCTATTCTTGTTATTTTTTAGCGCTGCTTTTTATTTATTTGCTATAAGTTGCGACACTTCTTCTGAACAGAAACTTCCTAAAATCGAGGAAAAAAATGTTGAGGAATACAGGCATACACTTCCTGCTTATGAATGGTTAGAAAATGGGGCTAATTATAGAACAGAAATTTATAAGGACAGTGCGTTGTATCATTTCAACCATCAAATAGAAAACAAAAATTATGAAGATGCTGCCAACTATCTAATAGCTTATGGTAACGCCTTAGACAGAAATATTCACTTTGATAGCATATATTTTAAAACCAGTAGCGATTTCTACAATACTCACAAAAAAGACATTAGCGGGGAAGCTCAGAGTTACCTGTGTTATTACTTAGGAGCTCAAAGCTATTTTAACCATCAATTAGACCCAAGTTTTAAATGGTTTAAACAAGGAATCGAATTAAAACCAGAGTCGAAATCGCACAAGCAGATAATTGGGTTTACCAACTTCTCCTTAGCACAAAATTACTCACTAGTTCGTGATTTCGAAAACACTGAAAAACACCTTATAGCAGCATTACGCATTTTTGAAGATATTGGCGATGTTACCAACCAAGGGACTGTTTATTTACTGCTACACGACATTTTTGTAAAAACTTCTGCCTTAGATGAAGCTGAAAAGAACTTAAAAAAGGGACTTCAAATTGTAAAACAGCAAGGAAACAAATCGCTTACTTTTTCGGCATATTCTCTTTACGTTAACTTCAATATTGCAAAAGCAGATACGATAGGCGCAATAAAATATATTGATTCGATGGCTATTCACGCCAAACAATATCCTGGAATCAACAATTATCACAAAGCATTATTAAATCAACTTTTAGCTTTTAAGCACATTGCACAAAGAGAAGATAAGGAAGCTTTAGACTTTCTTAAAATAGCAAGAGAGATGACAGATCAAAGCAACAGTCTAGATCTGCAGATGCGTACCCTATTCCAAGAAATAATGTATGCCGAAATCTTTGACAAAACTTTAAAAAACCCTGAGGAAGCAGAAAGATTCTACAATGAAATAGCGGCGGAAGAAGAGCCAAACACCCAGTTTATGACTCAATTGGGAAGTGGTTTGTACACATATTACACCAAAAAGAAAGACTTTGAAAAAGCAAATATTTACGCCACCTTTCTTCTAAATAATAGAGACAAAGAATCGAAAGAACTTATTCAAGGAAAACTCTTTGAATTAGAGCGAAAGTTTAAAACTGAACAAAAAGAGAATAAAATCTTACTTCAGGAAAAACAATTAAAATCACAAAGAGAATGGCTTTTTGCTATGACGATAGGAGCAGTGTTCCTAATACTGATTTTTATTATATTTATGATTTGGCACAAAAGTAAAAGTTTAGCAAGAGAAAAGGTGTTGGCTGAAAACTTCACCTCGCTCTTACTGAGTAAAACTGAAGAAGAACGCAAGCGTATTGCCTCCGATTTGCACGATAGCGTAAGCAATGAATTAGTTAATCTACGCCACGCACTCGAAACAAATAGCTCTAAATTTAGTGTAAAAATCGACAATATTTTAGAGGAAGTTAGAAATATTAGTCGTAACCTGAGCCCTACTTTATTCGATAAATTAGGATTAAAGCTGAGTATTGAACAATTAACCGATCGAGCGCAAAATCAACATAGCTTTTTACTTACTTCAGACATAGATTACAGTGGCGATTTAAGTGATACTGTTGAACTGCAATTGTATCGAATTATTCAGGAAGCTACTACCAATATGATGAAGCACGCCAATGCGATGGCGGGTAAAATAACAATTACCGAAGATGATAAATATGTGTACGCTGAAATAAAGGATAACGGAAAAGGTTTTGACGCCGATAAAATGTTGGAAAAAGGAAACTGCTTCGGCTTATTGAACATCACAGAACGCACCAAATTTATAAATGGTACAGTTAACATCAAATCGAATAAAAACGGAACAACCATTAAATTAACAATTCCAAAATAAAAGCTTAGATTATGTACTTTGTAATTGCAGACGATTTTCCCCTTTCCATATTAGGCACCCAAGTACTGCTTGAAGGAATGGGGCATGTTGTATTGGAAAGTCATAATAACGGACAAGAAGCGTGGCTAGCTATAAAACGTTTAAAGCCAGAATTTGCTATTTTAGATATTAGTATGCCGGATATGGATGGGTTAGAAATAGCCGAAAACATTAGATTATATCAAATCCCAACTAAAATCATCCTACTTACTTCACACAAGGAAAAAAGCATTTTTATGAAGGCTGAAGCGCTTAAAATAAACGCTTACCTTTTAAAACAACACGCCTTAGAGGAGTTAAAAACCTGTATCAATTATTTAGAAAATAACGAAGTCTATTACAGTCATAGATTAAAATTGGATATCGAAACTGATATCGATTATCTAAAAGGCGAAGCACTCGGAAAATTAACTTTTTCTGAAAAAAAGGTGTTCGAATTAATTGTACAGCAAAAAACTACCAAAGAAATTGCCAAGATGCTTTTTCTCTCAGAAAAAACAATAGAGGCACAAAGAGCCTCAATCATAAGAAAACTAGGAATAGAATCTGATAAAAATGCACTCTTAAAGTATGCAGTTAAATTCTGGAAGCCCGAGTAGTTTTATGAAGATTTAAGATGGTTACCTTAATAATTTAAATATGCTACCTAATTTTAATTTTATCAAAATGATAGTCTTGCATTTTAGCTGCTAACAGAATACTGCACTAACCTACTTCTCCTCAAAACTCCTATATCGTGTAAGAAACACATAAAACGCACCATAGGAAATAAAACCTACAGCAGTAATTGCCATTAACACTTTTCCAAAGCTGGATTGGTTTAAAAATTCAAAAGCTTCCTGTATTCCTTTAATATTATTGTTCCCAGTATAGAACCCAGCGTGTAAAAAGAAATAAGCAATAATTCCCACTACAAAAGCGCGTGAGTAAAAACCAAACATCCCCAGCCTTCTAATAACTTCTGAATATTTCTTGCCTTCAAGATTAAATTGGTCTAACATTCCTCCCTTAAAAACGCTTATAATTAAAACAACAGTTTGTATCGCTAGGATAATTCCAATTCCAACAAAAACAATAGCAAGCGTAGTAGGCTCCAAAAAATCGAGATAGGTACTTTTTACTATTTCATTATCCGTAGGAGTAGCCAAGTGATAGAATGCCAAAACTGCTATAAAAACGTAAACCAAACCTGTGATAAACAAACCCATTCGTTGTAATAAGGCATTTCGGGTAACGCCTTTCTTTTCAGGATCTTTTATACTTTGTACAAACATCCAAAACGAATAACAAAACAAACCAACACCTAAAAACAACAAGAGAATTTGCCCGAAAGGTTGCTTTTTTAAAAACGTGAGTGCCTGATTGGTTCCAGAACTCTCCCCTCCCATATTTAATGCCGCCAATAAAGAAAGTATCCCTATAACCAAGTAGATTATTCCCTTGGAAATAAAGCCAATAATAGCAAGGGTTTTAAAAGAGTTTTTCACAATTCATTTATGGTTTGTCAATTGAGCATTTAAAGGTACGAATTGTTGTACGATGGATTGAGTTTTTAATTAGTGTTAAAACTTGTGGTAAATAGTGGTGCTATAAACTTATTGCTAGGTTATTAGGTGGTAAATGGTATAATGTAGAGGGTTAGTTATAGACAACATATTCTAGATTCATACTGTTGGTAGTATTGTAGGGAGGAAGACCTGAGGATGTTTGGTCTATATCATGCATTCTTAACGATTCACATTTAAATTAATAAAACTTCTCATTAGATTATAACAAATATATGGTACAGCTATAAGCGCATTTTTTGTTTTTTACGTTGAACCATAGTTTATTTTTTGTATTCTCTATTTTTTTCTAACTACATCATTCGAATTTGATGGAGTTTCAATTTTCTTAATTTCGATAGCATTATCATATGAGCCGAAATAGTTGAAAAAAATCCTACTTTACAAGTATTTATTTTGGAAGATAATAATTCTGTTCCTTTTCAATTTTTCAAAAAAAAAATTAAAAAGCCACCTTTCGATAAAAAAAATGCCTGTAGAAAATATATCTATAGGCATTTCTTCAATTTAAAACCCGAAAATTAACGGAGTAGTTTGAAGGTCTTACTTCCATCAGGGGTTTGCACTTTACATAAATAAATTCCCCGCTCCCAGTTTTGGGCTGCAATGACAATTTGGGAAATATTGCTTTTTTCTGAAACCAATTGTTTTCCAGAAAGGTCAAAAATGGTATACGACAACGGCGTTTGAAGATTGTTGTGCAATACAAATTGAGAGTCGACCGCTAAGGTGTTTTTAAAATAGATACCATTGAGTTCTACGTCTGGCATCGATAAAACAGTGAAAAAGTATGGCATCGATTCGATGATACAAGTTTCCTGTTCATTAAATGTTACTGCTACTGTATAATCACCTGTTTCAACTGGGGTATAAGTAAAAGTATTTGCTCCCGTAATTTCTGTGCCATTTAAGAACCAGGAATACGCATCGCCATTTTCGGTAGTAAACAAGCTATTTCCCGATTCGGTAATTAAAACCTCTTCGCCGCTTACGGTAAAAGTAACTGGCACTCCACTAGACAACCATTGGTCTGGACATTGTGAATATGAAACCTCTAATAGGTATGAACCCGCTTCAGAGACTTCATAAAAATCTTGAGTTCCTTCTTGAACAATCACGCCATCTTTGTACCATCTATAATTCTGGGGGCCAGAAAAAGCACTGGTAATAATGGAGGTTTCGCCATAACATAGGTCTCTGTCTCCATCGTGTTGTATTGCTGGAGTATTAAAAATCCAGGTATCGAACATTATATTGTTTGAATCCTCAGTACATCCATCGTCAGTCATAGTAACATAAACATATGCAAAGCCAAGATCTCCAGCAGTTATGGTGAGAGTGTTATTTGTTTCCCCTTGAAAATCGTTTGGATTCCCATTGGTAGAAAATTTGTATTTCCATTGATAACTATCGTACCCTGAAGGAGCGGTAAAAACGATTATCTGATCTGAACATTGCATTTGATTGCCCCCACTCAAATCGGGATTAGAGGTAATAGTGGTATCAAAGGTGCATTGGGAATACAGAATGTTTCCGATAAACATGAACACTGTAAGAAGGAGTAATTTTTTCATAATTTAAAATTTAAATTTTAGACATTTAATGAAATTCAATATTCCAAGAATTATTGATAAACTAATTACAAAAGCTTTATAAAAAGCGTGACGGATTTCGGAAAAAGTGTGACACAATACGCTAAAGTGTTGTAATATAGCTATATAAGACACTGCTATCTTCGAGCCCCATTTTATTGCTAATACGTTCTTTTCGCTTACGAGCCGCTTCAACGGTTATGTTAAAAAGCGATGCTATTTCCTTGGTGCTAAGCTCCATATATAAATAGCTAAGGAATCGAATGTCATTGGCGGTTAATTCGGAATGATTATTTCGAAGTTTTGTAAGCAACCCGTGATTTACTTCTTCAAAATGTGTAAGGAAACTTTCCCATTCCGAATCCTTTTTCAGTAATTTTTTAAGTTCTTTTATTTTGGTAGACAAAAAGGCATTTCGAGAAATTTCAGTCCGATCTGTAAAGCTATTGATTACTTCTTTTATCAATTCATTACGTCCTGATATTTGAAGGGCTTTGGCTGCCAACTTTCTGTTTCTTTTTTCTATCTCATTTTTAAGACGCTCCTGTTCTAACAGAGCTATTGCTTCTTTTGCATGTAATTGTTTTTCTAATAAAAGAATATCACTTTCTTTTTTTTGGAGTTCTAATTTTATAAATTCTTTGTTTTGTTGGTTTAATTTTTTGCGTTGCTTATTTTTAATATAGCTATTATAAAGTGCCCAAGCTGTAAGACATATAAGTATAATTGAAATACCCAAAAGGCTATAAAGGGTGATTCGCTCTTGCCTTTGTGATTCCTTACTTTGCTGAAGTTCTCTTCTATAATTGGCTACTTCAAATTTTACCCTATTGGCTTCAAACACCCTACCATTTTTTAATTTATGTAGGGAGTCTGTGAGAGCAATAACTGAATCCTTTGCCTTTAATGCCTCATTATAGGAACCACCTTTTGAGTATATCCTTGCTAATTTCTGAAATATATCGATACGATTTTTAAGATTAAGAGCAGCATTTAAGGCATCCTTAGCGTATGAAATAGCGTTTGCGGTATCTCCCTCATCTCTCGCTATATTAGAAAGCAACATTAATAAAGAAATTCGTTCTTCATTGAAAGAAATATTTTCTAACTCTGGCAGGATTTTTAGTGCTAATAATCTAGCTTTTTGCAGTTCACCACGCTTATACCAATTCTCTGCTAATGCTATCTCTACCTGAACTGATAAAGCGGGTATATCTTTAACAATTTTTCCTGCTTCGGCGAGATAGCGGGCTGCTTTTTCAATGTTACCCCGCTGATTTTCAACTATTCCAAGATTTATTGCATACAATCCCGTTTTAATTTTTTCATTATTTTCTTTTGCAAGTATATAAGCTTTGGAAAAATTTTCTTCTGCTTTAAGTAAATCGCCTTCCTCAATGTAGAGGAGAGCAATATTGTTTAATACAGTCATCTCTTCGTTGCCATCGAGATGTTTAAGCGCTATGGTGTATGCCTCCAAATAATTATCTAATGCCTCTCCATAATCTAACATAGAATAATAATTGGCTCCAATATTGTTGATGGCCAAAAATTGTTGTCTATACCATTGATTTTCTTCGGCAACAGAGCGTACTTTTGTTAAAATTTCCAAGGATAAGGAATAATTTTTATTACTTCTTGCATCTATCCCTTGCCTTAAAAGACTGTCTAGTTGGGTTACATTTTGTGCAAATAAAAAAGGACTTATAAGAAATATAAAAAGTTTAAAAAGGGTCCTCATATATAAACGAGATTGTGGGGTTATGTTAAATGTCAAAAGGTTAATATGGTATGGCAATTTATCAAAAAGCTTCAGGAACGATCAAAATAGATGCTTCATTGGAATATAAACAAGAGTGTAAATTTATTTTTGACTGGTTAAAAATATAGAAAATTGATGCTTAAAACTTGAAGGAAGTTAAGTTATTTATGGATTATATATCACTTTTAAAAAATCTTCCCTTCCGTTAAGTTTAGGTAACAGGTAAACACGCAAAACACACCTTAAGAAATAAAGCCGCTGGCAGTAATTGCTATTAACACATTCCAAAGCTGGATTGGTTTACAAATTCAAAAGTTTCTTGTATTCCTTTAATATTATTGCTCCCTAAAGCATTTAAACATTTTAAAATAAACTGAATTGGATTATTTCCATTTTACAGGAATAATTCCAAATATTAAAAATACTTTTCCTACATTTGTTTTTCAAGTAATTAAAAATGCAATCACAACTTTTTGCAATTATAGATGTTGAAACTACCGGAGGCGGTATTGCAGGGAATAGGATTACCGAAATTTGCATCGCACTTTTAAAAGATGGCGAGGTGATAGACAAGTTCACATCGCTTGTAAATCCGGAGCGTGAAATCCCGTTGCATATCACGGCCCTTACAGGTATAGACAACGAAATGGTAGCCGATGCTCCACGCTTTTTTGAAATCGCAGAAACTGTCGAAGAATTCACTAAAGATGCCATTTTTGTAGCTCATAATGTTAGTTTCGACTACAATGTTATTCGAGGCGAGTTTAGAAGAATAGGACAACATTACAACCGAAAGAAACTCTGTACCGTTAGACTGTCTCGCAAATTGATTCCTGGCCATCTTTCGTATAGTTTAGGCAGACTTTGTAACACCATAAACATTCCACACCTCAACCGACACCGAGCGGAAGGCGATGTGGATGCAACGGTTATTCTTTTTCAGCGATTGCTTTCCTTAGATGAAAATTGGGAAACCATCAATACATTTCTAAATCCGCGTTCTAAACAAGCTACACTCCCACCCCATATTGCCAATGAACAGATTAACGAACTCCCAGAATCCCCTGGGATTTACCTTTTCAAAAACCAAAAACATCAGGTGATTTATGCGGGGAAAGCGAAGAATATCAAAAAGCGAGTGCTCTCACATTTCTACGATAAAAAAACCAAGGAATACCAACTCGGGCAAGAAACACATTTTATAGATTTTGAAATTACAGGCAACGAGCTATTAGCGCTTTTAGTGGAGTCGGAACATATCCGAAAGCATTACCCAAAGTTTAACCGCGCCCAAAAGTGGCCTACAACTACCTATCAAATTATTAGCTATACCAATCAACGCGGGATAATTCAGCTTGCGCTAAGCAAGACCAATGCATTGCACGATTCGGTTGGCACTTTCTACAATAAAACAGAGGCTCTTGAAAAGCTAGAGGAAATTTGTGAGACTTATAAACTCTGTCCGCGATTTTGTACGCTGCAAAGCAATGTTGAAATATGCAGTCACTACCGAATAAAAAACTGTGAAGGAATTTGTGAGGACACTGAAACTATAGAAGATTACAACGCCAAAGTACAAGCGGCTCTACAAGATTTATACGAAAACAAACCCAGTTTTGCCATTCAAGGAAAAGGTAGAACGGAAGACGAAATAGCTTTTGCCTTAGTTGTTGAAGGTCAGTATCGAGGTTTTGGATATTTTGATAGAAGCGATGCTATTTGCAATGTTGAAGATTACGAACCTTTCTTAAAACTTCAACAAGCTACTTATCACACCCACGCCATTATAAGAAGTCATCTTAAAAAGCACGGAGAAAAAAATGTAGTGTACTTTGATGAATCTCCTCAACTCGCAAATTACAGAGTGGAAACCTTGCGAAACAAAAGAGTTAAATCTACTGTAGAAGATGTTTTTAGCCATTGGGATTTGGCTTAACTAGTCTTAGACCTGACAGGTTTCTAAAACCTGTCAGGTCTTTGGAAACGTGTCAGAACTTTAAAAACCTGTCAGGTCTTTAGAATCGGCTAGGATAAATCCGTTAATTTCTCGTACAGAATCTCATCAAAACTAGTAATCACCTTATCTGCTTTGGTGTAGTCTTGGTTTACGGAATGTGGGCTTTTAAAACCTACACAGTAAATATTTGCTGCTTTCGCAGCTTTAATTCCGTTAGTAGAATCTTCAATTACCATACAATTTTCAGCAGGTTGTCCAGCAAGCTCTGCGGCTTTAATAAATATTTCAGGATGTGGCTTTGAAGCTTTTAAATCGGCGCCACTAATTTTTGCTTTAAAATATTTATTTAAATCAAATCGGTCGAAAATACGATTGATATTAGGCATAGAAGCCGACGAAGCCAAAACCAATGTTAGATCGTTTTCGTAATAGTTTTTTATCAAGTCGTAAACCCCATCTAGAAGATCGAGGCTAGTATCATTTTCAAAAAGGTATTTAAAATGCTTTCTTTTAGTTGCCACCAAGTGTTCTGGAGCAACTGTAAGACTAAAATGTTCACACAAAGTTCTACAAATTGGCAAAGTGGCCTGTCCTGTAAACGAATCGTAAAGTTCTTCATTTACATCTATTTTTACCTCTTCAAACATTTTGAAGTAAGCTTTACGGTGTAAAGGTTCGGTGTCTACAATAACACCATCCATATCAAAAAGAACAGCTTTCAGCATTTTTAAAAATTTTTGACGAAGGTACAGAAAACAAAGTTTTTTAAAAACTTCCTTTTAAAAGTAGATGTCAATCCGTTTAGGGTTTAGGCACTATTGCTTTAATTCCGACAGTAATTCAAACGATTTTAATCTCGCTTCTTGATCGTGAATATGGGCTACGACAATAATTTCGTCAATTCTTGTTTCTGCTATAAAATTGAGAAGTTTTTTCCGAACTGTTTCCTTGCTCCCAATAAAAGTGAATTCCATCATTTTAGTAATATGCGCTTTTTCCATCGGACTCCACACTTCATCCATATCTTTTATAGGCGGTGGCAGTGGGGCGCGGGTATTTCTGATAATATTCAGCATAAACAACTTCATACTCGAAGATAAATATTCGGCTTCCTCATCGGTATCGGCAACTACCACATTAATTCCAGCCATAGTATAAGGCTTTTCCAATTGTTTTGAGGCTTCAAAGTTACCGTGATACAATCTTAAGGCATCGTGCAAATGCGTTGGCGCAAAGTGACTCGCAAAGGCATACGGCAATCCTAATGCTCCTGCTAATTGCGCACTATAGGTACTTGAACCTAAAAGGTAAAGTGGCACCTCCAATCCCTCTCCAGGAATGGCTCTAACTAAACTGTTTTGATTGCTTGCAGAAAAAAATTGTCGTAACTCCTGCACATCATTCGGGAAATCGTTTACAGATTCGGTACGCTCCCGCCTTAGCGCTCTCGTCGTAAGCTGATCGGTGCCTGGCGCACGTCCTAAACCTAAGTCAATTCTATCTGGATAAAGCGTAGCAAGCGTTCCAAACTGCTCTGCTACAATTAAGGGAGCGTGATTTGGCAACATAACGCCACCAGACCCCACGCGAATAGATTTAGTGTTTTCGGCAACATAGCCAATTAGTAATGGCGTAGCAGAACTCACTAAACTTTCTGCATTGTGATGCTCCGAAATCCAAAAGCGTTTAAAACCTAGCTCCTCAACTTTTTGAGCTAAAGCCAGACTACTTTCCATAGCCGTTTTATGACTACTTCCCTGTATTACAGGAACAAGGTCTAAAACTGAAAATGGTATATTTATTTTATGTTCTTCTTTAGTCATAATATGTTTAGTAGCTATTAATTGTTTTGTATTACTTTAAAATGAATCACAGCGACCATCTAAATAAGCGATTAGGTTTTCGATTGCCACAAGATCAACTCTGTAACTATAATTTAGCTCGTTGGTATTGTATTGGCCATTCGATATCTGCGTTTAACTCCTTGGCGGCACGTAATGCAAAATGTGGATCTCTTAAACTTTCTCTTCCGTAGAAAATTAAATCGGCTTTCCCTTCTTTTAAAATTGCTTCCGATTGCTCAGCAGTGGTAATTTGACCTACTGCACCGGTTAAAATGTTTGCTTCTTTTTTAATCTGTTCGGCAAATTTAACTTGATACCCAGGCTCACTCGGAATTACTGCTTTAGGCACATTCCCTCCAGTAGATGTATCGATAAGATCTACCCCTCGTTTTTTTAATTCTACAGCAAGTTTTACCGAATCTTCAATCGTCCATCCTCCTTTTGTCCAGTCGGTAGCTGAAATACGAACAAAAAGTGGTTTTTCCTCTGGCCATTCTGCTCTAACTAATTCGGTAACTTCAAGAAGTAAGCGAATTCTATTTTCGAAACTTCCACCGTATTCATCGGTGCGATTATTTGCTAAAGGCGAATAGAATTGGTGAAATAAGTATCCGTGTGCCGCGTGAATTTCCACCACGTCATACCCTGCTTTTTGTGCGCGACGCGTAGCGGCTACATAATCTTGTTTTACTTTTTCAATGCCGTTGGCATCTAACGCTAGCGGCGCTGGCTCCCCTTCTCTAAATGGCAATGCTGAAGAAGAGTACGTTTGCCAACCGTTTTTATCGTCTGGTGATATTTTTCTAGCTCCCTCTTGTGGAAGTTGATGACTTGCTTTTCTACCCGCGTGAGCCAATTGAATCCCTATCAACGCCTTTTGTGCGTGAACAAAATTTACTATTTCTTTCGGCTTTAGAATGTGTTCATCGCTCCAGATTCCCATATCTCCGTAGGATATTCTTCCTTCAGGGGAAACGGCCGTAGCTTCTTGAATAATTAAAGCCGTACCTCCCAAGGCGCGGCTTCCTAAGTGAACTAAATGAAAATCGTTTGCAAAACCGTCAACACAACTATACATACACATAGGTGAAATTACGGTTCGATTTTTAAGCGTTGTATTTTTTATTTTTAGAGGAGAAAAAAGTATGCTCATTTATATTTTTATCATTTATAAAATAGACTTGAATAGCATTCTCAGATTAAATTCATAGCCTGAAAATCATTTAGCCTTTTCAAATTTGTTTGTTGTTTACAGGGGTAGTTTTAAAACTTATAAAAACTTTAAAAACCCATAGAACTTTCGTTTTTTCAAGTAACCAAAATCACTTTGATAGTAATAAGCTTCTCTTTCAAATGAAATATTTCTATAAGCTTGATTTCTATTTGGGTATTGAATACAGCGAATTAAAAACTCAAGGCTGTACCAGATATAGAATAGTACAATCAATAGCTCCACTTGTTGGCGTAAATGAATACGTTCGTGATTTAATAACACAGCATCATTCTTTAATTCCTGATGCTTTAAAATCACAAAGGGCCAAATAGTAATTCCGTTAAAATTTTTACGGAGAAGCTTTGATTGTACTATTAATATCAACTTATGGTTACTGTTTTAAAAACTGACGCAAAACATATTGTAAGATTCCCTCATTTTGGTAGTATGCAACTTCAATTGGAGAATCTAGTCTTGCTATGGCTTTGAATTCAATTTCCTTGCCATCCTCTGTTTTGGCAGATACCGTTACTTTCTTTAATGGCGACAAGTCGTTTTCGATTCCTGAAATACTAAACACTTCATTCCCCGTTAGCCCGTGTGATGCAGCCGATTCACCTTTAACATACTCTAGCGGAAGTACTCCCATCATGATTAAGTTACTTCGGTGTATACGTTCGTAGCTCTCTGCCAAAACGGCCTTTACACCCAGTAAAATTGTCCCTTTGGCGGCCCAGTCGCGAGAAGAACCACTACCGTATTCTTTTCCAGTAAGCACAATAAGCGGAGTTTTATCGGCTATATATTTCTGCGCGGCATCATAAACAGACATTTGCTCTCCTGTAGGAAGATAAGTTGTATAGCCTCCTTCTCTATCGGCCAATTGGTTTTTTATACGCACGTTTGCAAAAGTACCGCGTACCATCACTTCATCATTTCCACGTCTAGAACCATAACTATTGAAGTTTTTCTTTTCAACCCCACGAGAAATTAAATACTGTCCTGCAGCTGAGTCTTCCGAAAAAGCTCCAGCAGGTGAAATATGGTCGGTGGTAATACTATCTCCTAGCATCAGCAAAGCTCTTGCTCCTTCAATATTTTTGAGCGGTTGAGGATCGTCTGAAAGATTGTGGAAAAATGGCACTTCCTTAATGTAAGTAGAATCATCTTCCCATTGGTAAAGTTTATCTTTTGGAACTTCTAGGTTTCTCCAGATTTCATTTCCTTCAAAAATTTCGTCGTAATTCTTTTTAAAGTCTTTTGGCGTTAACACCTTGCTCATTACTGCATGTATCTCATCGTCTGTTGGCCAAATATCTTTTAGGTATATCTTTTTACCGTTTCTATCGCAGCTAAGCGGTTCAGTTGTAAGGTCTATATCTACCCTTCCAGCAATGGCAAAAGCTACCACCAGCATTGGCGACATTAGGAAATTCATTTTCACCTGTGAGTGAATACGCGCCTCGAAGTTTCGGTTTCCGGAAAGTACTGAGGTTACAATTAAATCGTTTTCTTCCACCGCTCTTGAAATTTCTGGTGGCAACGGTCCTGAGTTTCCGATACAAGAAGTACATCCGTAACCTACTAAATGAAACTGAAGCGCTTCAAGGTCTTTTAGCAAATCGGCTTTTTCCAAATAATCGGTTACTACTTTTGAACCTGGCGCTAGGGAGGTTTTAACCCAAGGTTTTACGTCTATCCCAAGTTCTCTTGCTTTTTTTGCAACTAATCCCGCCCCTATCATTACAAACGGATTGGAAGTATTGGTACAAGACGTTATAGCCGCAATGGCTACTGCCCCGTCTGAAAGCATATACTTTTCATTTCCATGAGAAATCCAAACCGTTTTTAAACCATTTTTCATTTCGGCCTTCTCTATCTCTACATCTGGTGCAGGGTCGTGAGGTTGTTTTGTTGGTTGACTTCCTCCTTCTTCTTTCCAACGGGTAATCGCCTCTTCCCGTTCAGACGGTTCAATGTACGTTCTGCCAAAAGAAGCGTGTTCTAGCTCGATAAACTTTTCTTTTAAATCTTTAAGAAGAATTTTATCCTGAGGACGCTTAGGACCCGCTACTGTAGGTTGAATGGTTGAAATATCTAGCTCTACAACATCGGTATATTCTATTTTGTCTTCATCTTGACGCCAAAGCATATTTCCTTTGCAATACTCTTCCACTAACTTTATCTGCTCTTCGCTTCGGTTGCTATCTCGCATATATTCCAAAGTCTTGTCATCTATTGGGAAGTATGTAATAGTACATCCAAATTCTGGCGACATATTTCCGATAGTCGCTCTATCTGGCACAGAAAGATTATCAAGTCCAGGTCCGAAAACCTCAACAAATTTTCCTACTACTCCATATTTTCGAAGTAGGTTAGCAATGGTAAGCACCAAATCTGTGGCAGTAGAACCTAATGGAAGTTTTCCTGTAAGTTTTAAACCGATAACTTCTGGACTAATAAAATAAATTGGTTGTCCTAAGATAGCTGCTTCGGCTTCAATTCCTCCCACACCCCAAGCTACTACTCCAATTCCATTTACCATTGGCGTATGGCTATCGGTTCCTACTAAGGTATCTGGAAAAACCATTCCGTCGCGAGCGATTGCGCCTTTAGAGAAATATTCTAAGTTTACTTGGTGACAGATTCCCATCCCTGGAGGCACCACGCTAAAATTATCGAAAGATTGCTGCGCCCATTTTAAAAATGTATAGCGCTCCTTATTTCGCTTATACTCTTCTTCTATATTTTTATCATAAGCGTATTGTGCTGCAAAATAATCTACCTGCACACTGTGGTCTATCACTAAATCTACCGGGATAAGCGGATTAATTTTCGAGGCATCTCCACCTTTTCGGGCCATTTCGGCACGTAATGAAGCTATATCCACTACCGCTGGGACTCCTGTAAAATCTTGCATCAAAACACGAGCGGGTTTAAAGGCTACATCCTTTTCACTCTGTTCTGGCGTCCAATTTAGTACTGTTTTTAGATGATCTTTAGTTACAGAAAAATCGTCGTAATTCCGCAATGCATTCTCTAGAAGAATTCGTATTGAGAATGGGAGTTTACTTATATTATGTCCTTGTTTTTCAAGCTCGGGAAGGCTGTAGTAAGAAAGTTTGCCTTTTGAAGTATCGAGCGATTTTTTAATGTTGTAAATATCTTGTTTCATGGTGAGTAGTGTTTAACTACTAAAGTTAACCATAATTAACTATCCCTACACACATAGACTTTTGTTTAACAATGTGTTAACAAATTGAAAATAATTTACCCTTAAAAATAAAAAAAGC
Source organism: Aequorivita sp. 609 (assembly GCF_014212065.1). Taxonomy (NCBI): domain Bacteria; kingdom Pseudomonadati; phylum Bacteroidota; class Flavobacteriia; order Flavobacteriales; family Flavobacteriaceae; genus Aequorivita; species Aequorivita sp. 609. The sequence continues at coordinate 70,789 of NZ_JACJVM010000214.1, forward strand.
CCCTGAGAGACATTACCTCGGAAGCTTCTTTATATCACGTTCATAAACCTAAACTATTCCTTTATAATCTTTTTGGTAATAGTGCCATTTTTAGTTTCTAACTGAAGGAAGTAAACACCTTTAAATAGGTTTTCTACATTCATTTCTCCATTGGTAAAAACTGCACCGGTATCTTTGCCGAGTAGGTCAAAAAGTCTAACGCTATTAAATGCAACTTCAGTAGGATTCTCAATGTTTATAATGTTAGTTGTCGGATTTGGGTATACAGTTACTGATGTCAAATTATTTTCATTTACCCCAAGAGATTCGCCTTTAATAGCAAACAGGCTATATTGTCTAGAGCCACCAAACCCAAGTTCTGTAAGTTCACCATTTGCAAGATTTACTGTATAGAATTTATTCCAAATTACCCCATCACTATTCAGCAAAACGGCATACATAACATTGGTGGCAGGGTCAACAGAAAAACCATTTCGCACTGGATATGTGCCACTCGGAAGCATATTACCCACAACGCTCCCCACGCCTGTATTGATATCTACAATGTACAAATTTCCCGTATTGGCATCGGCAACATACACCTTCCCGTTGTTGTCGATTTCCATAGCAACTCCATTTAAAATCCCAGTGCCAGTACCTATTGGCGTTAGTACACCGGTGGTAATATTAACTTCATAAAATTGCGTTCCAGAGTTATTGTTAGGATCCGCACTCAATGCGTAAAAAGTATCGTTTGTAGGATTATAAGATAACTGATTTAAAAATTGTCCACCAACATTGCCTGATACGGTAATAGTATTATTTATAGCTCCCGTAGTTATATCTACAGTTCCCAATACATAGTCTGGATCTTGGTATACAAATGTATATAGTTCTCCAGCATCGTTGAAATCGCCTCCCAACATTGTAGGAGCACTACCCGTAATTACTGTACCTAACGGATAATAAGGTCCCGCGAGTGGAATAGTACCAAACTGGCCCGGATTGGTAAAATTTTCCATTACATAAACATCTGTTGCAGCCCCAAGTAAATTTTGTGACTTGACGGAAGTTGCAATAAATGTGAATAAAAGAGTAAAAAGAAGAATTTTTTTCATGACATATAGTTTTAAGGATTATAACTATATATCGGACGAGTATTAAAAAGTCATCATTTTTTGGGGAAGAAGTTACAGAGATTAAAGGTTTTGCGAAACGATATAGCCACCAGTCCAAGCATTTTGAAAGTTAAATCCTCCCGTTGTAGCGTCTATATCAAGAACTTCCCCAGCGAAGAAAAGATTTTTACAAACCCTACTTTCGAAAGTTTTAAAGTTTACTTCTTTTAAATCTACCCCGCCGGCTGTGACAAATTCCTCTTTAAAGGTACTCTTTCCGTTTACTTCAAAAATTGCAGCGGTAAGTTGATTGGCTAGATTTTGAAAATTCTCGCGGGTGGCCTCAGCCCATGTAAGCGTTTCGGCAATGCCTGCTGCTTTTACTATACTTTGCCAAAGGCGCTTGGGCAATTCGAATTGTGCGTATTTATAAATTGTTTGCTTGCCTTGTAATATTTTTAAATTTTTCAAAGAATCCAACACATCCTCTTCCGTAAGCGTATTAAGCCAATTCACTTCAATAGTAAAATTGTATTTTATAGGCTCTAATATTCTAGCGCCCCAAGCCGAAAGTTTTAAAATTGCAGGACCACTCATACCCCAATGGGTAATTAGTAACGGCCCGTCGCTTTCCAAAACTGTTTTACCATTTTTATCTAAAACTTTTACCGAAGCATTTGTGCTAAGTCCGGGCAAATCTGCTATACGACTATCTTTGATGTTGAATGTAAAAAGTGAAGGTACGGCGGGAACTATACTATGCCCTAAATCTTTGAGCAACTTCCAAATTTTAGGATTACTACCCGTTGTAACTACAATTTTTTCTGCGGAAAAAGTATCGGTACTAGTAGTTAAAATATATCGGCCTTCATTTTTCTGAATTTCCTTTACCGGCTGACTAAGCAGTACCTCGACCCCTAATCTTTTTGTTTCTGAAAGAAAACAATCTATGATAGTTTGTGAAGAGTTTGAAACCGGAAACATCCGCCCGTCCTCTTCAATTTTGAGTTCCACGCCTCTTTTTTCGAACCATTCAATGGTATCGCCTGTCATAAAAGTATGGAACGGCCCTAAAAGTTCTTTTTCGCCACGTGGATAGTTTTGGGTTAATTCTTTTGGAAGAAACTCGGCGTGGGTTACATTGCATCGACCACCGCCAGAAATTTTTACTTTGGTAAGAACCTCTTTTCCACGTTCTAAAATTGCAATTTTAAGATGGGGGGTTTTTTCCGCAGCGTTTATTGCCGTGAAAAATCCCGCAGCTCCGCCGCCAATTATAATAATATCTAGATTTTTTGGCAATGAAAATAGTATTTTGGTTTACAAGCTATAAAAGTAACAAATAGAAAGCCTACAGTGTAAAGCACAACCTATTTTTTAATAAACCTTTTAAGCAAACTCTCTCCAGCCTCATTTTTAAAAATCACAAAATACAATCCTGAATTTAAATCATTTATATTAATGGTTTCCAATTTTTCGTTAATAGTATAACTTTTTAAGTTTTTACCATTCACATTATAAATTGAAACATCAACTGGTTGATTAAAATTATTTTTAATGTTTAAGGTTTCATCAACAGGGTTTGGGTAAAAACCAAAACTTGAGTTATCAAATTCCGGTGTAGTTAACAACCGGCTATTATATATTGCAAAATCACCCTCAACATTTGTTACGGTTAGCTGTAAGTAATCATCTACAGGCTCGATTATATAATTGAAGGGATTTTTTGAGTTTACGTGGCTATAAAAATATACTGAATTATGAGTACCTATAAAATCATTTTGTGGTGGATTACAAAGCCCAATTAAAACAATCCAAGGTTCAGTTTCTGAAACTATAAAACTATTCGCGTTTATTACCACATTATTACTATAACATTCATCGCAGCTTGGATAACATAAATAAATTTCTTCACTATTAAAAGTAACCTCTATAAGATGTTCTTCTGGGGGCAGAAAAAATATTTCACCATCCAATTCACCAGTTACAAAATACCAAGTATTGTCAAAAAGATTTGGATCTTGTGCATAAAGATTATTTTGCTGCTGATTAAGAATTATATATTGTAGATTAAATAGAAATATTAACAATAAAAGTGATTTTAGATTAATATAATTTTTTGTTTTATTGTTTTAGTAAATTCTTTGGACATCCGCTTGTTTCACGACAAGGATTTTTCTTCTGCAAAAGATTCGCAAAGTGCGATAGTTTCCTTTACATCGTCTAATGTTGTTCTAGGGTTTATCAAGCACATTCTTAGTACTATCTGCCCGTTAAGAACAGTAGTTACCAATAAAGCTTGTTTTGAATCAACCACACTTTGAGAAATTCGTTGGTTAAGCGCGTCAAGCTTTTTCTCTGAAAGTTTGTTGCCAATTGGGTTGTATCTAAAGTTAATAACCGCCAATGTGGCTGGTGAAATAACCTCCCAATTGCTACTCGATCTTAAAAAATCTTCTGTTGCTTCTGCCAACTTAATATTGTAGGTTATGGCCTGCCTGAACTCACCCATTCCAAAAGTTTTTACCGACATATAGAACTTTAAAGCACGAAAACGTCTTGTTAATTCGATTCCGTGATCGTAAAAATTAATTTCAGACTCATTGCCTTCAATATCGCGTAAATATTCAGGTTTTTCGGTAAAAGTTCCTTTAAGCCATTTGTGATTTTTCACTAAAAGACAACCGATTTCATAGGGCTGATAAAACCATTTATGAGGGTCTATAGTAAGTGAATCGGCTTTCCCAATTCCTTTTAAAAGCTGTTTTCCATCTTCAGAAAGTATAGCAAAACCACCATAGGCCCCATCGATATGAAACCAGATATCTTCTTTTTTACAGATTTTGGCAATGTCGGAAAGCGGATCTACCGTTCCGGTATTTGTTGTCCCGGCAGTTGCAATCAAGCAAAAAGGTTGTAGCCCTTCCAACCTATCTTTTGCAATAGCGTTTTTTAATTTATTCAATGAGAATTTAAACTCCCCATCAGTAGGAATAATTCTAATCTGTTCTTTTCTAAAACCTAATACGCGAATGGCTTTAATATTTGAAGAATGCGCTTGGTCTGAAAGGTAAATTACAGCTTTACTAAAATCGTCGCCACATTTTACTCTTCGAGCAGTTACTAAGGCAGTTAAATTGGCCATAGAACCCCCACTAGTAAAAATTCCTCCCCCTTTTTTCTGAGGGAAGCCGAACATTTTTAAAAGCCAGTTCATAGCTACAATTTCCATTTGTGCGGCTGCAGGAGACGCTTGCCACCCACCAGAGAATATATTGAAACCAGCTGTTAAGCTGTCTGCCATGGCACTGATATAGTTACTAGGCCCTGGCACAAATGAATACGACTTTGGATGAGAAACAATATTACTTTTGGTCATTACCTCCTCCAAAACAAAATCCAACACCTTTTTAGGGTCGGATGGAGTTTCAGGAGCTTCTTCTAGAAATAATGCCTCCATTTCTTTCCTTGTACCCGAAACCACAGGGAGTTTTTCATTCTGTGTAGAAAAATGATCTACAATTGCATCAACTACCTCATACCCATAACTTTTCATTTCGTCATGGCTTAACTCTAATGTCGCTTTATTCTGAATCTTCACGTGTCTTTTTCTTTATTTTTTTCAAAGTGCAAAAATACTGTTTTAGATAGGGAAAAACAGTGTTTATTTCAATAAAAAATGCCTTGATAATTACATCAAGGCATTTTAGAAAATAGCTGTTCTAGTCTTTAAAAAAATTAGGCCTCGACTGCGCTCGACCAGACATTCTTCTCGTTTATTGAACAATCATCTTTTTAGTAATACTGTTATTATTATTGCTGAAGTTTACAAAATAAAGTCCAGAAGCAAGGTTGATTGACATTGTATTAAGCCCTTCAGAAATGTTTTTTGAAACTATTAGGTTCCCTTGAACTCCGTATATTTCAACTTTCTCAAAAGAAAAGATATTGTTGAAGTTAATTTCATTTTTTACTGGATTTGGATAAAAGCTAAAGTTTGAAGCAGCTACATCGTTAACTGAAGCAACTCCACAATCAAATGGATCGAAGGTAACTAAACCTAATGTTGCATCATCTACTTGGTGAAAAATTACATCTTCAACCTCTTCCACAGTACTTTCTTCCCCTTCAATCCAGCAGTTGTTTTTGGCCATTACTGGATTAGCTGTATTGTTATAAAGCGCATAAACTACACCACCGTTTCCATTTTCAGAAAACACATTTCCTCCTGGGTTGTCAATGTCATCCCCAAGGTTAATTGTTGCTTGGTCTTGTAGTGTAATACCCCAAATATTTCTTCGTATTGTATTACCTGTAACTACTACTTCATTTCTAGCAGAACTTGTAAGTATATTAATTCCACTTCCACCAAGAGCAGGATCTCCTTGAGTGTTATTGTCTTCAATTAGATTGTTTTTAATTAAAGCAGCATCTACAGGCCCCATAATAGTAATCCCGTATCTGTTGTTTTGAATAATGTTGTCTTGAATAACTGCATTTACATTTGCACCCACAAAGTTTGCAATTGCAATACCACCAACCTTGGTTAAATTTGGATCTCCGATAATTATATTTTGAATAATCTGCAAAGGCTCGTTTGCTAATGTAGTTCCGATGTTAATTTGCGGACGGTTAGCATTATCGGTATTATTTCCTTCAATATGGTTATTATAGATATATGGAGAAACCCCAGAGTTTGCAGCAGAACCAACGGCAGGATTTTCATTAAACTGTATAAGGTTGTTCGTAATCTGCGCCATCCCACGAGAAAGCTGAATAACAGCACTTGACGTAGCTCCAGAAACATTATTGGTTATTGTACAATTGTCAATAGAAAAAGTTTCAGTTAACACTCGAAGCCCTCCCCCGTAAGATATAGTTGCGTTTTTAATATCTATTTCTGAAAACTCTTCAAAACGAAAACCTTCATAAGGAGCAGCTTCGTCTAAAGCAGTAATTGTAACTTCGTTGGCACTTACAGTAAAAGCACCATAAACTTTAATTAATAAATCAGCATCAATTAAAAGAGTTAAGTCCGTATCGATAACTACGGCATCATTTTCAGCAATTTCTAAGTTTTCTAAAAGGGTATACTCACTGCCAGAAACCGTAATTGTAGTAGGGCTTGCTGCAGCAATATCATCTAAGGTCCAAGTAACTCCTGTGTTGGGAGTTGTATAGGTCTGTGCGAATGTTATGGCAAACGCAAAAAAAGTTAATAATGTTGTAAGGGTAATTTTTTTCATTTTATTGGTTTTTATGAACTGTAAAAATAGGTAGTAGCGACTAGGTAAAAAAGAATTTTCAAACCTTATTACATCGCTACAAATTAACTAACTTTGAAATATGGTATTATATATTTTCACGATATTTTTCATCCTTAGCCCCTTCTTTCCAGCTACTAGGCATCCTCATTGGTTTTTTCGTACTGCAGATTTTGTAAGACTTCAATCGGTGGTTATACAATTAATCCTACTCGGAATTTTCATTTACACCGAAGAACACTACACTACTTTTAGTTGGATTTTACTTTTTGCGCTTATTGCAAGCATCATCTACCAACTTTTTAAAATAACACCATACAGTTCACTTTTTCCAAGAAGAAGATCGCACGATGCTACAGACGGATATGTTTCTATTTTAGCAGGAAATGTTTTACAAACAAATAACTGCTACTCAGACTTCCTGAAAGAGGTAAAACGATTTGATCCAGATTTAGTACTCACGATGGAGTCTAACAAGGATTGGGAAAATGGACTTTCCGAACTTGAAAAAGACTATCCTTTTACCGTAAAGGTACCTTTAGAAAATTTCTACGGAATGCATCTTTATTCTAAAGTTGAAGTAAAAAACGTAGAAGTAAAATATCAGATTGAAGACGATAAGCCTTCTATATTTTTCGACTACTATACCGATAAAGATTCGCCTATTTTCTTTTGCTGTCTTCACCCGGCTCCTCCAAGTCCTACAGAAAATGAAACTTCTAAGGAACGTGATGCCGAATTAATGCTTACAGGAAAGAGAATTAGAAAAATTGACAAGCCAACGGTGGTTTGTGGCGATATGAACGATGTAGTATGGAGCCGCACAACGCGTCTTTTCAAAAAAATGACAGGGATGATAGACCCTCGTGTGGGGCGTGGATTCTTTTCTACTTTTCACGCAAATTATTTCTTTTTAAGGTTTCCCCTGGACCATCTTTTTCACACCCGCGATTTGTATGTAGGTAAAATGATACGTTCCAAGAATTTTGGAAGTGATCACTTTGCGATGTACTATGAAATTCATCATAAAAAAAAAGCAAAAACTCCCAAAAACCCTAAATTAAATGGGGATGAGAAGGAAGAAATCGAGGAATTGATTGAGGAAGGGAAAGACAACGAATAAATCTTTTTCTATAAAAACTATTGTCTTTACACACTGTAATTACTCTATTAACCTACCTCAAAATTTTACTGTGTTTCAAAAACACAAAACGTTCAAGCCTGAATATTGAATTGAATGTCCAAAACATAGCATTTTAAAACCTAAAAGGGTTTAAAACTGATTTATGTCAGTTGAAAAGTTTAGGAATTTTCGTAACTTCATTCGCTAAATCAATCTTAAAACTAAAGTAATGGATAAGAAAAAACCTAAATTAACTAGGCAAACAGGAGCTCCTGTTCCAGATAATCAAAATGTACAAACAGCTGGGCCACGTGGCCCCATGTTAATGCAGGATGCTTGGTTTCTTGAAAAAATGGCAAACTTCGACAGAGAAGTTATTCCAGAAAGACGAATGCACGCGAAAGGTTCAGGTGCTTTTGGAACCTTTACAGTTACACACGATATCACACAGTACACAAAAGCTGACATCTTTAGCGAAGTAGGAAAAAAAACAGAAATGTTTAGCCGTTTCTCCACAGTTGCTGGAGAAAGAGGGGCAGCAGATGCCGAAAGAGATATTAGAGGATTTGCACTTAAGTTTTATACCGATGAAGGAATTTGGGATTTGGTTGGAAATAATACCCCCGTGTTTTTCTTCCGTGACCCGATGAAATTCCCAGATTTAAACCACGCTGTAAAACGCGACCCTAAAACCAATATGCGGGATGCTAATAACAACTGGGATTTTTGGACTTTACTTCCTGAAGCTTTACATCAGGTTACTATAATTATGAGCGATCGTGGTATTCCAAGAGGATACAGACATATGCACGGATTTGGAAGCCACACCTATAGCCTTATCAACAAAGACAATAAAAGACATTGGGTGAAATTCCATTTCGTAACCCAACAAGGTATCGAAAACCTATCCGATGAAGAAGCGGCAAAAATTGTAGGTATGGACAGGGAATCGTCTCAGAGAGACTTATTCGATGCCATTGAAAATAAAGACTTCCCAAAATGGAAGATGTATATTCAAGTAATGACGGAGGAAGAAGCAAAAACTTACCGTTTCCATCCATTCGACTTAACGAAAGTTTGGTCTAAAAAGGACTTCCCTTTAATTCCTGTAGGGGAATTTGAATTGAATAGAAACCCAGAAAACTACTTCCAAGATGTAGAGCAAGCAGCATTTAATCCGACGAATATTGTTCCAGGAATTGGTTTCTCTCCAGATAAAATGCTTCAAGGAAGATTGTTTTCATATGGAGATGCACAACGCTATAGACTTGGTGTAAACCACTATCAGATTCCAGTAAACAAACCTACTTGCCCTTACCACTCATATCATAGAGATGGGGCTATGCGAGTAGATGGTAATTACGGTGCAACAAAACACTACGAACCAAACAGCTATGGCGAATGGCAAGAACAACCTCACGCTCAAGAACCGCCTTTAGAATTGAGTGGCGATGCTTACGCTCATAACTTTAGAGATGATGATGAAGATTACTTCACCCAACCTGGGGATTTATTCCGCATTATTAAAGCCGACGGAAAAGCTGACATGTTATTTAAAAATACGGCTGCTCAAGTTGGTGGTGCCGAGAAGTTTATTCAAATACGACATATCAGGAATTGCTATAAAGCCGATCCAGAGTATGGCGAAGGTGTAGCAAAAGCACTAGGTTTATCGATAGACGAGGTGAATAACTTCGATATGACACCTTATAACAAATGGGCACCAAGACCAAGTAATGGATAGTGCTTTTTAATAAATAATAGCAATAAAAGCAAATGCCATAAATGGTCGAAATTCGATTATTTATGGCATTTATGTTAACTTTAAATATTTCACTAACATTTAATAACTTTTAAAATTTAGATACTATGAAAAAAATTATGTCATTAGTTGCAATTGTATTTTTTACAATAACTTCATTTGCACAAACACAATGGAAGGTAGATCCTTATCACTCCTCGTTAAACTTTAATATTTCCCATTCAGGAATTAGTATTGTAAACGGCAGCTTTTTAGAATACACAGGAAACTTAACCACGGAAGGAGAAGCTTTAAATAATGCAAACTTCGATTTTACTGTAAAAGTAAACAGTATAAACACCAATGTAAAAGATAGAGACAATCATTTGAGAAGTGCTGATTTTTTTGAGGTAGAGAAATACCCTAATATGACTTTTAAAAGCACTAAAATTTTAGCTACTGGAAAGCCAGACAAATATTTGTTGTATGGTAAATTAACCATTAAAGACGTTACTAAAGATGTGATTTTTGACGTGCATTATGGAGGATCTGTTAAGAGTGATAAAGGTGAAAAATTAGGTATGAAAGCCAAAACCACCATTAATAGATTTGACTACAACATCAATTTTGATCCAGCTGCTGCAGGTGTTGGAAAAGACGTAACCATTGTTGTTCACTTGCAATTTGCAAAACAATAATTATGAAAAATTCACCAAAAGACGTAGTCGAAAAAATGTTTGAAGCCTTTAGTGAAGGTGATGTAGAAAAATTTGTAGGCACGGTTTCCGAGGACACCGTTTGGGTTTATCACGGAACCCAAATAATTCCCGCCGGTACCTTTGAAAAAAAGGAAGGTGTTAGAACCTTTTTCACTAATATCATGGAAAGGACTGAGATAATCAATTTTGAACCTCAGCAATATATTGTTGAAGACAATATGGTAGTGGTATTGGGACAGGAACACCAAAGGGTTAAGCGTTCTGGAAGAGAACTTAAGCAGAAATGGGTTCAAATTTATACCGTTGAAAACAATTTAATTACGAAAATGGAAGAGTTTGCTACTTCGGAAGAGGTATCATAAATTTTGAATTTTCTTTTAAAAATGAACCTAGTGTTAGCAGTTTATAACACTAGGTTTTTTTATCTAATTATATTTTCAACTCTTCTGAAAATGTCATTTCACACAATAACAATTCACTTATAACCAATATATTGTATGACATTTATCATTGCAAATTTCACCTTTAAGGTTTAGATTGTAAACTTGTCCTAACGCCAATTATATAGGCGATTTTTAAATTTTGGGCATTACTTAATAGTATTAACTTTTAAATAAATGTATAATGAAGAAGAAGTTTTTTAATGCGAAAATCTATCGCAATGATGAAGCCACGGAAATGATTGTAGAAAATGGTAAGATCACCCAAATCGGGAAAAATTTACCTAAATGTGATGAAGAAATTGATTTAGGCGGGAAGCTTGTTTTACCTCCTTATGTAGACCCTCATTTACATTTGGACTACGTTTATACATTATCGGAACTAGGACAAGAAGGCGCTGGCTCAGGAACCTTATTTGAAGCGATTGAGTTGTGGCCAAAGTTTAAAGAAACCTTGACTGTTGAAAGTGTGAAAAAACTTGCGATGAAAGGAATTCACGATGAGGTTTCCCAAGGTGTGCAGCACATACGTACGCATATAGACGTTACCGACCCAAATTTCACGGCCTTAAAAGCGATGCTGGAAATGAAAGAGGATTTAAAAGACACGGTTGATATTCAAATTGTGGCTTTTCCGCAGCAAGGAATGTATACTTATAAAGGTGGATTAGAACTCGTAGAAGAAGCCTTGAAAATGGGGGCTGATGTAGTTGGAGGAATCCCACATTACGAACCAGCTAGGGAGTTTGGAGAAAAATCTGTTCACGATATTGTTAATCTCGGATTGAAATACGATAAGATGATTGATGTTCACTGCGATGAAACAGATGACACCCATTCGCGTTTTGTGGAATTACTGAATGCACTTGTTCTTATGGAAGACTATGGTACAAGAACAACCGCGAGTCACACCTGTTCCTTTGGTTCGGCAGATAACTCCTATGCTTTTAGAATGATGGACCTTTTCCAAAAGAGTAAGTTGAACTTTATCGCTTGTCCTACCGAAAACGCTTATCTTCAGGGTCGACAGGACAGCTACCCAAAACGTCGTGGATTAACTAGAGTAAAAGAATTTATAGAATTAGGAATTAATGTTGCCTTTGCACAAGATTCCATAAACGATCCGTGGTATCCAATGGGGAACGGAAATATGATGAACATTCTAGATAACGGAATCCATTTAGCACAAACCATGTCGCCAGAAGAGATAAAAACAAGTTTTGACTTGATTACCTACAATGGTGCCCGTTGTATGAATATTCAAGATAGTTATGGATTAGAAGTAGGGAAAGCAGCCAATTTTATCGTGCTTAACGAATCTACAGTTTATGAAGCGATAAGAAAAAGAGTAGATGTATTGGCGTCAGTTAGAAATGGTGAGTTTTTATTCCGACGCAAAGAGGTAGAATACGACGTGCCTTTGAATCTTTAAACTTATCTTGTACACTTCTTTTAGGAAAAGCATAATAATTTCAAACCACTAATTTTTCAAAGATTTTATGGATGGATTTGTAGAGTTATCAGAATACATTTTTCGCATAGGCACTGCTTTTATATTAGGCGGAATTATTGGTTTTGAAAGACAGTGGCAACAAAAAAACGCAGGATTACGAACCAATACCTTAGTGGCGATTGGCGCTGCTTCTTACGTATTACTATCTATAGACCTTTATAGTTTAGCGGGTGGAGATCCTGGCAGGGTAACGGCGCAAATTGTTACGGGTATTGGTTTTATTGGGGCTGGGGTTATAATGAAAGATGGGTTTAACGTTAGAGGACTTAATACCGCAGCCACCATATGGTGTTCCGCAGCAGTGGGAACATTAGCAGGGATGGGCTTTTTGCTTGAAGCCTTGATTACTACCATCGCCGTGGTTTTATCTCACCTAGTCTTAAGACCGATAAGTGTTCGTTTATCAAAGCTTTCAGCATATAGGAAGACTAAAGTAAAAGAAACTTACTACCAAGTTTCTATCCAATGTCTTTTAAATATGGAATCAAACGTTCGGTTTTGGCTATTAAGCCATATTGAAGCTAATGATCAGTTACTGGTGCGTTCAATTAATAGGAATACGCTAGAAGCTAATCCAGAAGAAATAGTTATTCAAATAGAAGTGGCAACTATTGGCGAACAAGAAAACTTATTGGAAAACTTGGTTACAGGTCTTACTATGGAACTCGAAGTAACTCGAGCAGGCTGGAAATTGGTAGGACGAGAAACAGAGTATTAGCCCAACTCATTCTATTAAATTATTTGTGTATTTCACACAGTTAAAAACAAAACTATGAGCAAACAAAACATTGCGGAAAAAACTAAAAGTGTTTTTCCGTGGTTGATAATGATTTTAATGTCGTCTGTAACCTTTGTGGGAATTCTCTCTGAATTAATGCCTTCTGGGGTTTTACCTCTTATGATGGACGATTTAAACATCAACGAAGTTCAGACGGGGAATTTAGTTGGGTATTACGCCATTGCTTCGGCTATTTTTGCAATTCCACTTATTTCCTTGACGATGCAATTCAACAGGAAATATTTATTACTCCTTTTATTAGGAGGTTTTGCTATTTCCAATATTATCTCAGGACTTGTTTACGACTATACCACCATCATTATTTTAAGAGTTATTGGAGGTATTTGTGCGGGAGTCATGTGGCCAATGATTGCTGCTTATGGAATGAGGTTGGTAGATGAAAAGCATCACGGTAAAGCAATTGCAGTAATTATGGCAGGAACAACCTTGGGGATTAGCGTGGGAATGCCAATAATGACAACTATTGGGAATGACTACGGCTGGAGAACAGAATTTATAGGTCTTGGTGCATTTATCCTTGCTATTGCCGTAATTAGCTTTTTTGCTTTGCCCTCAACCCCAGGCGAAAAACTCTCTAAAAGCTCCTCGCCATTTGCATTACTAAAAATACCTGAAGTGTTAATTATACTTTTACTTACATTACTGGGAGTAGTAGCACACTATGGCGTTTATGTGTATATCACAAGTCTTGTGGATGAAATTCAGCTAGCAGGTGGTGTGGAAATGGCGCTGTTATTTTTTGGAATTGGTTCGTTAATTTCAGTCTTGATAGCTATAAAATACACCGATAAATATTTAAGACTACTAACTATAGCGATGTTTGCATTGATTATTTTTTCAATGGTTATTTTCCTAATGTTTGGAGGCACAACAGGTATGGGACATTTCGCTTTCTTTTTATGGGGAGTTTCCTTTGGTCCGTTAGTGACGCTATTACAAGCCGCGGTAAGCAGGCAAGTAGAAACTGCTAAAGATGTAGCTACATCGGTTCAATCATCGGTTTTCAACTTATCAATTATGATTGCGTCATCTGCTGCCGGCCTACTATTGGGAATTTACACTCCAATGAGTTTGGTTTATCTTGCAATTGCACTTTCCATACCTGGAATTATAATTTCAGTATTTGCTAAAAAAACTTTGAGTTGATTTTATTATCCGTGCACAGATTGCCTATATTCAATACCCCATTTTGCCAATTCGTTAATAAGTGGCGAAAGTGTCGCACCATATTCTGTTATAGCATATTCAACGGTTATAGGCTTTGTATCTAAAACTGTTCGACTAACTAAATGATTCAATTCAAGATCCTGAAGTTCTTTGGAAAGCATTTTAGATCCTATCCCATCAATTTCCCTCATCAAATCCATAAACCCAAGTTTGTTACCCTCTATTAGCGTTCCTAGGATGTGAAACTTCCATTTCCCAGATAAAATACTCATCGTATCACTGATAGCTTGCATCCTAACCTGACATACAGGGGTGTCGTTTATTTTTGCTTTCTTTTTCATTTCAATATAAATATTTCACAATTACAACTTAAATGCACTAAGGTAGTTTCCTACAGGAAAGCACTTCCCAAAAGGAAACGCATATCAAATATACACTTAATTTTCAGTATATTTGTATTCATACTTGAAAACATAATAGCTTAAACCTGAACTAGGTAGAACTATGATAAATGTATTCAAGTAAATAGATAACAATTTAAAACAATATTATGAATAACGATAAATTAAAAAACAATCCACTGCTTTGCGATCCAGAAACAGGAATGTGCGAAATGCCAAGCGAGGATGTGCAAGATTCCACAGTAGAAAAAGCTCAATCATCTGAAAAATCAGTTAAGCTAGTTTACTTTACAGACCCAATTTGTTCTTCTTGTTGGGGAATTGAACCTCAGTTGAGAAAACTGAAATTAGAGTATGGAGACCACATTGAAGTTGAATACAGAATGGGTGGTCTTTTACCAGATTGGAGTTACAATAGCGGAGGTATAGGAAAACCATCAGATGTTGCTTCACATTGGGACGAGGTAAGTATCTATTACGACATGCCAATTGACGGAGATTTATGGTTAGAAGATCCCTTAGACTCGTCATATCCTCCTTCTATTGCCTATAAGGCAGCACAAATGCAAGATAAAGAGAAAGCCAATTTATTTATGCGCGAAATTCGTGAAATGGTTTTCTTACAGAAGAAGAATATTGCGAAATGGGAACATTTAGCAACTGCTGCCAAAAATGTTGGTCTTGATGTTGAGCAGTTAAAATCGGATTTTGAAGGAAAAGCAAAAACATTATTTCAAGACGATTTAATAACTGCAAGAGAATACGGTGTAAGAGGGTTCCCTACTATTTTCGTAGTTGACAACGAAGGGAATAAAGAAACCGTTTACGGCGCTAGACCGTATGCTTTTTATGAAATGGCAATCTTAAAAACGAATCCAAATATTTTAAAAAGCGAATACAGTAAAAATTGGGAATCACTTTTTGCTATCTACCCTACTCTTACAGCTAAGGAGTTTTCTGAACTTTCAGGTACGCCTCGAGAGGAAAGTGAAAACGTACTGAACGAACTTACAACCAAAGGTTCTTTAGAAAAACTATCGACTAAAAACGGTTCTATTTGGAAAGTAAAATAGGTTCAATTTAAATTAGACACTATCACTCAAAGTGTGTAAGTGTAAATACAAGGGTAGACTTTTAAAAAAGCCTACCCTTTTTTTTAGAACGTAAAGGTTTGATTTCAAATTACATATTCAAAAACAGCCCAAATCTAGCGGATACCTTACCTACTAATTTCCCGTTCAAAATGGCTGATATTTCATGGAATCAGTAATACATTAGTAGGTGTCAATGATACAGAAAAAACTCTTTCTGAAATATTTTTATATACAATTGCAAAACGGCAATTTTTCTTTAAGTTTACGCCCTGTTAACAAAAAACTTAATTTTACAATGTTTAAAAAATTACCCACTAAAAGACTTTTAAGTCTTCTGATGATTTCACTTTTTTCAGGAGTGACTTTACATGCAAGTAATGTAAACAACCAAGGCAACCCCCTTAACGATACACCTTGCGATGAGAAAATCGTGATAGAATGCGATACCGTATATACGGCAGATTTAGTTCCAAATGCGGGATATTGGACAAATTATTCAAATGTTCCTTATAACTATACTGGATCGGAACAAGTATTTGAATTTACCGCTACTGCCTCGGGTCTTCACATAATGGATTTAGATCAAGGAGCAGGCGATGCAGATTTTATGATTATGAATGCCTGTGGAAATATGGCCGGAAATATCACTGGTTTTTATTGGACTGGAGAGCACTCGGAATATATAGAATTAGTTGAAGGTACTACTTATTATATTATTGCCGATTTGTATGAAACAAGTGGACCGACTACTGTAAGTATAAAGGTAAATTGTATGGGAGATGTGGTTGTTCCTGAACCAGATTTTGATTGCTTCCAAGGTATGGGGATTGCTCCAAGCCTTGATGCTGCATTTAATTTAGATCCACTTAACCCAAATACATTTGTAGCTAATGATTTTACAGTTGAAGCTAATACTACTTTTGCACTTCAACAAATCTCACTTAGTACAAATCAAGTTCAGGTTCCAGATCACGGTGTTTTCAATATTAGAGCAAATAATAATGGAATACCAGGTGAGGTAATTGAGGTGATTGAGGCTGATGTAACATCTGCTATAGCTTACGCAGCATTATACGACGAGCCAGTGTATCACGTTGTATTTGACCTGACTGAAACTGTTCTTTTTACGGAAGGAGTTTATTGGTTAGAACCAAAAATCACTACTCCACAACCTTCTACTGTGTGGTGGGCAGCTACAGAAAACGGAACAGATGGTGCAATTACCATGTTGTCTGAAGATGGAGGTGCTACTTGGATGCCATTAGAAGCAGAATCTATATTTTTCGTAGCAGGAGAATGTGAAACCTTAGGCGTTTCTGATTTCACATCAGTTGACTTTGATTTTTACCCAAATCCAGTAAACGACGTGTTAACTATTCAATCACAGAAAACTGTAGAGTCGATTGAGGTTTATAACGTAATGGGGCAAATGATCCTAAATTCAAGCACAATTTCAAATGGAAAAATTGATTTAAGCACTCTTAAATCAGGTATCTATTTAGTGAAAGCAACTTTTGAAGGCGGACTAACTGAAACCCTGAAAATTGTAAAAAAATAATAGAAATAAATTAGATTTCTTAAAGCTTAAAAGCCGTCTCACTTTTCTAAATGGGACGGTTTTTTTTGTTTGCCATGTCCGTCAATTACGGTAAGGTCAAAGGCATAAACCGCATATAGTTGGAGAATACCACGAGTTGAGGCCGATAGTTCCCACCGAAGAACCGTTCAATTTTGGGTAACAGGTGGAAATTGAAGTAAACCCAATTTATCGATACAAGTCAATGGCAGCATTCAAAAGTTCTACAACTTCTGGCGGTAACTCTATTTTATTTTCTTTAATTTCTACGTCTGTCTTATAAAGTGGGAGCTGAGTTTCAATCTTAGCTTTCATTGTTTGTAGCGATTGCAATAATGATGTCATTGCGTGTTCCCCTCTAGGTTGATAGGGTGTAAATGTTATGGGAAGAACATTCTTTTGTGCAAATTCCCCAGAAGCAGTGCACCACTCGATTAGGTTTTTTAATACTGCAGGGATATTATGCGTGTATTCAGGAGTAGCAATGATTATCAATTCAGCAGTATCAATTTTTTCTTTCAATACAAGAATATTTTTAGGAATGCCCGCTGTTAATTTGGAAGGACTAAACAACTCAAAATCTTGTAAACCTTCAAAAACCTGCATTTCATCCTTTTCCTGCAGCAATCGCTGAATTGCTTTTAGAAGATGAAAATTACTGCTAGATATGCTTGCAGAAGCAGATATTCCTAATTTTCGCATGGGTTTTACTTTTAGTCAATACAAATTACCAAAAATATATCCTGTTGAGACTATGTAGCCTTTAACCATAAAATGCTGTAACAACTCTCACTTCTACTTTTGCAATAATTAGCGTAACATTCTTGTACAAAGTAGATTAAAACAAAAAGCTTCCCTACTTTCGTAGAGAAGCTGTATGTACTGACTCTTTGAGTTCGCACAATTAAACTAAAACACTTAACTATATAAATAGAAAAAGCTGACTTTTTACAGTCAGCTTTTCATTACGTGCGGGCGGGGAGACTCGAACTCCCACACCTCGCGGCACCAGATCCTAAGTCTGGCGTGTCTACCAATTCCACCACGCCCGCATTATAATCTTTTACAAAACTTAGGATTCTTTGTAAAAGGAGTGCAAATATAAACAAGATTTTGGTTTTTGAAATAAAAATTTTTAAAAATTTTAATTTCTGCTAAAACTTAGTTAAACCTAAACAGCATTTCCCCTATTTAGTACGCTGTTTCAGTGGTGTTTTGTACTTTAGCAATTCTTCAAAAATAAAATAATGAAAAGCGCAAAATCCTACATTGAACAAAATAAAGATCGATTTTTAGACGAATTAATCGAGCTTTTAAAAATACCATCAATTAGTGCAGACCCTGCCTACAAAAATGATGTGCTAAAAACAGCTGAAGCCGTTAAAGTACAACTTGAAAAAGCAGGCTGTGACTCAGTTGAAATCTGCGAAACTCCAGGATATCCGATTGTTTATGGCGAAAAAATCATCGATAAAAACTTACCAACTGTTTTAGTATATGGTCATTATGACGTACAACCACCAGACCCGTTGGAGTTATGGACAAGTCCGCCATTTGAACCAGTTATAAAAGAAACTGAGCTTCACCCAGAAGGAGCAATATTTGCCCGTGGAAGTTGTGACGATAAAGGACAGATGTATATGCACGTAAAAGCGTTGGAATATATGACACAAACCAACCAATTGCCGTGCAATGTTAAGTTTATGATTGAAGGTGAAGAAGAAGTTGGAAGTGAAAGTTTAGGATGGTTTATTAGCCGAAACCGCGAAAAACTTGCCAACGACGTAATCCTAATTAGCGACACTGGGATGATTTCTAAGGACACACCTTCTATTACTACCGGACTTCGTGGCTTGAGTTATGTTGAAGTAGAAGTTACAGGGCCAAATCGTGATCTTCATAGCGGTCTTTACGGTGGAGCTGTGGCAAATCCTATAAACATCTTAGCTAAGATGATTGCCTCGCTTCACGACGAGAACAACCACATTACCATTCCAGGATTTTATGATGATGTGGAAGAACTTTCAAAGGAAGAACGCGAGAAAATGGCAGAGGCACCTTTCAACCTAAAAGATTATGAAAAAGCTTTAGACATCGATTCTGTTTATGGTGAAGAAGGCTATTCAACTAATGAAAGAAATTCTATACGCCCAACATTGGATGTAAATGGAATTTGGGGTGGATATATAGGCGAAGGAGCAAAAACTGTGATTGCAAGTAAAGCCTTTGCTAAAATAAGCATGCGTTTAGTACCTGATCAAAACTGGGAGAAAATCACCGAACTTTTCAAAAACCATTTTGAAAGTATCGCTCCAAAAGGTGTACGCGTAAAAGTTAAACCTCATCACGGTGGAACAGCATATGTTACCCCAATAGATAGTTTAGGCTATAGAGCTGCAGAAAAAGCTTACGAAGAAACATTTGGAAAAACACCAATTCCACAACGCAGTGGTGGAAGCATTCCAATTGTTGCTTTGTTTGAAAAAGAATTGAAGAGTAAAACAATTTTAATGGGCTTTGGCTTAGATAGCGACGCTATCCACTCTCCAAATGAGCACTTTGGCGTTTGGAATTATTTTAAAGGAATTGAAACTATTCCCCAGTTCTACCATTATTTTACTGAAATGAGTAAATAATAAAACATTAAAATGTATTCTAGACCTGACAGGTTTTTGAAACCTGTCAGGTCTAATTATTTATAAACACTTCTCTAAAGACGAACACAACACCTATTAAATCCATCATAATTTTAAACATAAATCCGTAAGAATCAAAACGCTACTTTTAATATTATTGATATTTCCAATCTATATATTTTAAGATAAAAAGTATTATTTCGTTATCTTTAGGAATAGATTTCTAAAGAGATCCACTAAATTGTGAAACGAAAAAACAGTTTTTGGAATGAATTAAAGCGACGTAATGTAATAAAAGGTGCTATTTCTTATATAGTAGTGGCTTGGTTACTTTTACGTATAGCTGTACTATTGGGTGATATTATGGAAATGCCCTTATGGATTTCTAAAAGTCTTTTTTATTTACTTTTGGTAGGTTTTCCTCTATATCTTGTTGGTTCTTGGATATATGAATTTACTCCATCGGGTTTAAAACGCACTAGCAAAGTTTCAGAATCGGCTTCCATTCGCAAAAAAACTGGGAAGCGACTTAATAAAATCATCATCGCTTTTCTAGTAATCTGTTTAGCTGTCTTGGTTATCGACAGATTTATAATAACCGATAAGATTTCTGAAAATAATTTTGATATTCCATCCTTAGCATCTCATTCAAAAACAATTGCTGTACTTCCATTTCAGGACTTTTCTGAAAAAGATGACAATTCGTATTTCGCAGATGGCCTTACTGAAGCACTTCTTAATCTTTTAACACAAGTTGAACTATTAAAAGTCACTTCTCGTACCTCAACATTTTCATTTAAAAATTCAGATTTACAGCTTCCAGAGATTGCTCAAAAGCTAAATGTAACTTACATATTAGAAGGCAGTGTGCGCAAATCGGGGAATCTTCTTCGCATTACAGCACAGCTTATCGATGCGAAAAACGACAAGCATTTATGGTCGGAAACTTACGATAGAAATTTAGACAATATTTTTGCAATCCAGGATGAAGTATCTGCAGCAGTTGTAAAAGCACTAGAACTTAATTTATTAAAATCAAAACCGCTTCCAAAGTCGATGAAGACCAATCCCGAAGCCTACAAATTATACTTACAAGCCGTACAAGCCTCCCATTTTTCCAGCGATAAACAAAAACTAATTGAAGCAGTAGATTTAGCGAAACAAGCTCTAAATATAGACAACAATTATATACCAGCTTGGTTACTGCTTTCAAGAGTTTATGAAACTCAAGGAAACAATGGAACATTAGGGTTTGAACAAGGCTATACATTAGCCAAAGAAGCAACCAACAAAGTTTTGGAAATAGACCCGAAAAACGCACTCGCTTATGCTTATTTGGCAGATGATGAATTGAGTTATGATTGGAATTTTGTAAAGGCAAAACAACTGAATGAAATTGCCTTAAAATTAGATGGTTCAAACCCTGAAATTATTAGTCTTACCGCCACTCTTGCTTTGTCTTTAGGCAATGTAGAAAGCGCTGTTCGACTTCAAGAATACTCAGCAAGTTTAGACCCACTTAATCCAGATACACATTATCAATTAATGAATGCATACTACTGTGCAGACCTACTTGATAAGGCAGTGGAGGCCGCAAAAACTTGTATTGAATTACAATCAAATCGCTATGCTTTGCATTATTATCACGCTCGAATTCTGTTACAACAAAACAAATTAGCTGCAGCATTGGAAGCCATTAAAAAAGAAGATGATGAAGGCTGGAGTTTGCAGATACATTCCGACATCTACTTTAAACTCGGCGATATAGAAAAGTCTGATGCCTATATGCAAGAGCTTATTTCTAAATACACTAAGGACATGGCTTATCAAATTGCCGAAAGCTACGCTTTTAGAAACGATAAGGAAAATTCATTTAAATGGCTAACCAAAGCTTATAAAGTTCACGACGTGGGCTTAAATGAAGTGTTGTCTGAGCCACGTTTTAGAAGTTTACATTCCGATAAAAGATGGCAAAAATTTATTGATAAAATGGGATTTCCGAAAATTGAAAAATAAACCAAATGAATCTCAACGATTTTTTTAACGAATTAAAACGAAGGAATGTCTTTAAAGGCACCGTTTCTTATTTAATTTTTTCTTGGGTTTTGCTTCAGGTCATCGCGATTCTTGGCCCTATAATTAACGCTCCTATTTGGTTTGGAAAAATGATTTTGATTATCCTAATCGTTTTGCTTCCTGTTTGGATTTGTATCTCCTGGTTTTTTGAAATCACTACAGACGGTATTAAAAAAACTAAAAATGTTCCGAAGGAAAAGTCCATCACACAAAAAACAGGGCAAAAACTCAACACTTTTATTATCGCGTTTTTGGCCATAGCAATAATCTTATTGTTTGTTGATCGATTTAGACTGCGTTCTGAAAATAAAGAAAACAATATTGCACTCGAAACAAAACCAGATAAATCGATTGCCGTATTACCGTTTTCAGATATGTCGCCAAACCAACAACAAGAGTATTTTGCGGATGGATTGGCAGAAGAAGTGTTAAACTCACTCGCTAAAATAAACGAACTTCAAGTTACTTCACGCACCTCGGCTTTTTCATTTAAAAACAAAAAAATAGACCTGCAGGAAATAGCAAGAACCTTAAATGTTTCATACATACTTGAAGGCAGTGTACGTACACAAGACAGTGTGATAAGGGTAAATGTAAATCTTGTTGAAACTAAAGGCGATAATAATATTTGGTCGCAGACTTGGGAAAAGGAACTCAAAAACATTTTTAAAATTCAAAATGAAATAGCCGAAGCAGTTGCAGAAAATCTTCAATTGCGAATTTTAGATAATATAATTCCAAGTGTAACAGAATCAAATACTGATGCGTATGCTTTGTTTTTGGAAGGACGTTACATCTATCAAAACAATTACAATGTCGAGTCTTTGCTTAAATCTGAAAAGCTATTAAAAAAATCTTTAGCCATAGATTCTACTTACGCAGCAGCATTGATAACATTAGGTAATATTTATCATACACAAAACAACTACGGAATTATTGATTATGAAACAGGAAAAAAGTTGACCTACGATGTAGCCGAAAAAGCCATAAAAGCAGACAGCACCTATGCCGAAATCTATGCATTTATGTCTTTACTTTCCTTAGAGTATGAAAATGATATTGGAAAAGCGGGAAAACTTGCACAAAAAGCTTTACGATTGGACCCCAATAACGAAACCGCTTTGCACAGAGCTTCGGAAGTAGCGCTTTTACAAGGGAATACAGAAGAAGCCATAGCAATTCACAAAAGAGTAATTATAATAGATCCTGTAAACGCTTCTAACTATTACAGTTTGGCCAATACTTATTATATGGCTAGAAATTTTAAAGAGGCCGAAAAAAATATTAAAGAATCCATTAGGCTTAATCCAGACCAAGACGTTGCGTATTCATTGTATGCATTAATACTAATGAACCAGGAGAAATACAGTCTAGCCCTAGAAGTGATAAAAAAAGAACCTCTAGAAGGTTTTAGACTACATACAGAAGCTATGATTTACTATTTTTTAGACAATCAGGAAAAGTCTGAGGCTGCACTAAATAAATTAATTTCTGATCATGAAAAGTCCTGGAGCTATCAAATTGCCGCTACCTATGCAGTGCTTGAAAAAGAAGATAAAATGTACTATTGGTTGGAAAAAGCACATACTCACAAGGACCTTGGGCTAATTGAATTACCAAATGAACCTATGTTTGAAGCCTATAGAAACCAAGCCAGATTTAAAGATTTTATAAAAAAACTTGGGTATAAGTATTAGGAGTAATTTAATGCCGGCAAGATGGCCTGCAGCATATCAAAAGACTTGACAGGTTTTAGAAACCTGTCAGGTCTAAACTCACAAAATGGGTAGATACACACTATTAAAGTGATCTACGAGTTTACGAGGATAGTCTAATGCTATTTAATTTTGGTAAAAATGGAGGAAAACGATCTTTTGTTTATACCTACAAGGAGGCCTGTGGCAACACCTTGCAGGATAAATAACAAGGACCTGTCAGGTCTGAATTTTTATACTTTCTTTACATAGTCCGTGATAATCACAATCTGCTGACCATCTACTCTTCCTTCTATATATTTTTCGTTTTCACGATCAAGAGAAATTCTACGCACAGTAGTACCTTGTTTAGCAACCATGCTACTTCCTTTCACTTTTAGGTCTTTTATTAGCACAACAGAATCACCTGCTTCTAATACAACACCATTACTATCGCGATGAATAACCGCATCTGCTTTTGCTTCTGCTACGCCAGCTTTTGCCCATTCCTTTACATCATCTTCCATATACATCATATCCAACAAATCTTGAGGCCAACCTTCAGCTCTTAATCTGTTAAGCATACGCCACGCCATCACTTGAACCGCTGGCACTGTGCTCCACATACTATCGTTTAAGCATCTCCAGTGATTTGCATCTACTTTTTCTGGATCTTCAATTTGTTCCTTACACGTATTACAAATGTAAACTGAAGCTTCGGCTCCACTCGTTGGAGAATCAGGCACCTCAAAAACACCAAGGTTTTCTTCACTTCCGCATAGTTCACATTTGTTATCGCTTCTTTGTTGTAACTCTTTTTCTAGGCTCATAATATAAAATAATTAAGTCCGTCGCTATGGCTTTGGAGATTGATGAGGCAAAGATATATTTTTCGTGAGATTTACCTACTACAAGATGATTCGTTCGTCAATTCGCCATATTTATAGCTGTTTTGAAATACACACCACAAAAAAGCCGTTTTGTGGCAAAATATTTTACTGCCTTTCTTGCCTTCTCTATTAATTATTGGATTTAGCAAAAAAGAAGCCATTGAATTAGTTACAAAAAGCAACGAAGCAACTATAGATGTAAGCAATTATCCAAAAGTAATTTTAGGTGGATGTTGAATTTAATAAAATTAAGTGTGTCAGGTTGAGTCCTTCGGCTTCGCTCAGGATAAACTAAAGTCGAAACCTAATTGTTCTCGACTGCGCTCGAACAGACAATAAAAAAAGCATCTAATAATAGAGGCTTTTTTTATGATTCTTACGGATTATAACTTATTCCAAGTATCATTTAATATATTGATATCAGGTATCATTTTGTTAGGGTCTTGCACTACGCGTTTTACCTGCTTATCTGTTTTAAGTAGGTGACTCCAAACATTACCTCGATGCCAAATTTCAACAGGAAGCTTGATGGTTTCTTTAGTATCGTCATTATAAGTTACCAACAGCTCCACTGGCATTGGCATATCACCGTTGTTTTCAACGGTAATCAAATAATTACCTTGGTAAGGCTCTACAGATAAAATTCCTAAATCTATATTTCCATTTCCGAAGAACCACCCTTTCCAAAACCATGATAAATCCTCGCCTACAGCATTTTCAATATGATTAAAAAAGTCGTTAGGTTGCGGATGCTTATATGCCCAATGACGGATATAACTCTTAAAAGCATAGTCGAATCGCTCTTCACCCAAAATGTATTCCCTAAGCATATAAAGTCCAGCAGCTGGCTTGTAATACGCAGTATATGCTAAGTTTCGTGCATTGGCAATATCTGGATAAGTGTCAATTCCTTCGCGATTTCCATAGGTTAGGTATTGAACCAAGTCACGCGGTTTGTCTGTTCTAGTTGGATATTCTCCATTATTAAAGGCAGCTGTACTGTAGTGATTTATAAAAATATTTAAGCCTTCGTCCATCCACGGGAAACGACGTTCGTTACTACCAACAATCATTGGGAACCAGTTGTGTCCAAATTCGTGATCAGTTACACCCCAAAGTGATGCTCCTCCTCTTTGGTACCCACAAAAACTAACTCCTGGATATTCCATTCCACCTACGCTAGTTGCTACGTTAATCGCATTGTGATACGGATAAGGATAGTAAGTATTAGAGTGAAACTCTACAGAAGCCTTAGTATATTCGGTAGAGCGGCCCCAAGCGTGTTCGCCATCGCTTTCTTTAGGATAAACAGACTGTGCCAATCCAAATTTCCCATTTCCTAGATTCATTTTTGCTGCATCCCAAATAAAGGCTCTAGAGGAAGCCCATGCAACATCGCGAGTGTTCTCCATTTTAAAATGCCAAGTTAGCGTGCCTTTCTTTTTAGCTTGAGCTCCAGATTTCCCAACTTCATCTGGTTTAATAATATAAACTGTTTTATCACTTTTCTCAGCTTTTGCTAAACGCTCTTGTTGGGTTTTTGTAAGTACTTCATTTGGATTTTGTAGTATTCCTGAACAAACAACTGTTTGATCTGCAGCCGCGGTAATCTTTACATCAAAATCTCCGTATTCACAATAGAATTCTCCAGCTCCCAAATACGGATCTGTATTCCAACCTACAACATCGTCAAAAACTGCTACACGTGGATACCATTGTGCAATTGCATATACTGTTCCGTCTTTAGCTTCAAACCTACCCATACGGTCCATTCCTTCAACAGGAATCTTGTATTCAAAATTCATTTTTATCTCAACCTCTCCTCCATTAGCTGCTAAAGGTTTATCTAAGAAAACTTGCATTCTCGTATCTGAAATCAGGTATTTAGAAGAAGTTCCTGTTTTCGTTTTAGCTGAAAAATTTGAAAGTATATAGCCGCCTTCAACGTCCCCACTATAACGCCCACCTTCAAGAGGGGAAGTTAAAGTACCACGAGAAGTTTCTGTGAAGCGGTTTTGCTCTAGGTACAACCAAATAAAATCTAGTTCTTCAGGACTATTGTTGGTGTATTGAATAGCAACATTCCCTGTAACAACGTGATTTTTCTCGTCTAAAGTAACTTCAAGTTGA
Source organism: Aequorivita sp. 609 (assembly GCF_014212065.1). NCBI lineage: Bacteria > Pseudomonadati > Bacteroidota > Flavobacteriia > Flavobacteriales > Flavobacteriaceae > Aequorivita > Aequorivita sp. 609. The sequence continues at coordinate 97,149 of NZ_JACJVM010000214.1, forward strand.
TAATCGGCTGAGTTTTGCCAATATTTTGGCCCTGGTTTTCCTGAAGCTGTTCGATATTCATTTCCTTGCCTATAAGTGAAATTATCGAAAAGACTTTGATTGTTTGGGTTTACATCTTGTGCATAAAGCGTAAAAGACACAACGGAAAAAAGCAGCATAATCCATAAACTGCTATTGAAATACTTCATATTATTCAATTTTTATAAGTCAACTAGCGAAGATAGTAAATTGAAAATTTAATGTGCTATTAAAGTAATAACCAATATTATATTCTTCTACTAAGACCATTTTAAATTCCTTAACAATGAAAATACAAAAAGATAAATGTTTTAGGGGTAACATTTTTACTGTAGAGGTATATAAGGGTATAGAAACAAAGTTTAACCTAAATTCAATTTATCATGAAAAAATTAAAAATCACTTTTTTCTGGCTCTTAGCAGCAATTTTATTGGTTGGCTGCCAACCTGAAAATCTGAACTCTGAAATTCAGTTAGACCCTCATAATCAAAATTCATTTTCATCTGGTCCTACCTGTGATGGAAAACCAATTATGAAATTCGGCTCTTTAGATGAAATTCAAAATACCCATCGCGATTTATACAATGAATATAGTATTACTCAAGATGAGGAAACATTAAATACTTGGGAAGAAGATCTTTCATTTTACTCTCTACGCAAAAAAGATGAGGATATGGATAACGGTTTAATTCCAGAAGATCCAAATTTCGATTCATGGAATTACACTAGTGATATTATATTAGAAACTATCCTAAACGAGGATGGGATGGTGATAATTGGAGAATACCTATATATATGGGATGACGGATGTGTTATTCACCGTATACCATATAATAATTGCTCAGATTATAGTACAATGCTAAGTTTTTCCGAGTTCGCAAAAACATATGACGGTTCTCCTCTTGCTCAAGAGAAAATGTCTTATTTTGTAAATGATAAAAAAATCAGCAATATTGATATTTGTCAGGACAATCGCTTCGATTTTGAAACTATTAGCGCAGAAAATCTTACAATTAAAAATGATCCTCCGAGATATCAAACAAAAAGTGGGTCTGAATGTGGGTTCCAAGCCTATATAAGTCATGAAATCTTAAGTCATGATGCGGTGAATAGCCAAATTTCTATAAAACTTAAAGCAAATTTTATTGCTCCTATTGGAAGCAATCCACAACCATCATTTTACATTTCTAATGTATCAGATTTTACGAGTGTTGAAATTGTTGGAGGTTCATTGCCTGGAAGCCAAAACATCGAGTGGGGAATACAAGGTGCTGGCTGGGCATATCTTGGTGATGAGGTTTTTATAGATATAGATTATTCCAATTATAACACCTATGTACCTCTTCTGTTAGTTGATTTGGTTGGGGTTTTAAATCCTATTAGTGGAAATAGTTGTATGGATATGGACAATTTATCTCTTAATCTAGATTGCCCAATCTCAATTTCTAAAACCCCTTTAGACGCAAAAAATGGAAAGTGGCTATTTACCCTAGAAGGCATAGGTAATGCACAAAATTACGGTGTAACCTGGGATTTTGGGGACGGCAGTTCACCGGTGACAATAATGAATAACAGCACGGTAATCCATACGTTTCCCACTCCTTGTTCGGTTGAAACTTTCAATGTAACAGCAACAATAGAAAAATTAAATTTATGTGTAAACACAGTTACTACCTCTATGCAATCTTGGGATTCTTGTAAAAGAGGCAAGATGAGTGAAGTTGGATCATTCTCAAAAGTTGTGTGTGAATTGAAATAGAATTCTGATTTTTGTTTTTTAAAACAAAGCTTTGGACAATTATCTAGACCTACTGAAACTTATCCTGCCTGAATTTTTAATC